>JAAFHK010000166.1:3261-8894 GCA_013297565.1 Cytophagales bacterium | reverse complement strand
TGTGCTTATTCCTTTGTTTGTTTGGTTTTTTCCAAAAACAATAGTCTTTTCTAAGGCGCTTTATAAGGTGGCTTTGTGTTATCTTCTTGCCAAAATTTGTGAATATTTTGATCAAGAATGTTTGTTTTTGGGGGATTTTATAAGCGGACATTCTTTGAAACACCTTTGGGCAGGTTTGGCTTCGTGGTATATTGTGGCTTCGTTCAGGGCGGTTCAGGAAAGATCACTTTGAAAACTATATCCTATTTTTTCCGATTTTTTTGTTTCTACAGTTTTTTTTATACTTTTGAGAAAGAATCGTTCTTTATTTTTCAAATTCAAAATATTCTGAAAATATGAAAAAACTTATTTTAACCTTGAGTTTTCTTTTATGTCTAAGTTTTGCTTTTGCCCAAACCATGAGCAAGGAATTACTTACCCAAAAGAAATGGGTTTTGAAAAGTGATGTGATGAGTGGAGTTGGCAAGCACAACTCTCTCCCCGAAAATACACAAATTGAGTTTAAAGCTAACGGCAGATGGGTAGCCACCGAAGGTATCGAAAGTTTGAAAGAAGGTACTTGGGAGCAGAACAAAAAAGGCGAAATTATCCTCATGCTGGGCATGAAAAAAAAGGCGAAAGTAACCAGCCTTACGGCAAGTGAATTGAAAATGTCAATAAAAGATAAAGCCAATATGCGAGAGTTGGTCTGGGGAGGCGAAATTTAATAGCCTTTTCGCATCACACACTAAAGCATATTTTACATTACATTTAATCAAGCAATAACAGTTCTGAAAGAACTGTTATTGCTGTTTTTTTTAAAGTCATTATCAAAATAGTACAAAATTCATGAATCTAAATGCTTTGACAGCCATTAGTCCTTTGGACGGGAGGTATAGATCGCAAACCGACAGTTTAGCCCCATATTTTTCCGAATTTGCCCTGATTCGCTATCGTTTGCGGGTCGAGATCGAGTATTTTATTGCTCTGTGCGAAATGCCTCTCCCGCAACTACAGCATTTTGACAAGAAAACATATGTCGAAATCCGACAAATAGAACAGAATTTTACAGAAGAAGATGCCCTCTGGATCAAAGAAACCGAAAAAATAACCAACCATGATGTAAAAGCGGTCGAATATTTTTTGAAAGCCAAGTTTGATGACTTAGGTTTGCAAAATTTCAAGGAATTTATCCATTTTGGGCTTACTTCGCAAGACATCAACAATACTGCCATTCCACTTTCGCTAAAAGAAGCTTTTGGGGGTGAAATGTTGCCTCTGCTCGAACAGGTAATTGGGCGTTTGCGTCAATTGTCAAGGGACTGGCAAGCGATTCCTATGCTGGCTTTTACGCATGGGCAAGCCGCTTCGCCTACCAGACTTGGCAAGGAAATACAGGTTTTTGTCTATAGGCTTGAAAATCAACTCGATACGCTTCGTCAAATTCCATTTTTTGCTAAGTTTGGAGGAGCAACAGGCAATTTTAACGCCCATGTGGTGGCGTATCCTGCTGTTAATTGGGCTGTTTTTGGAGAAAATTTTGTAGAAAAAACACTGGGTTTGAAAAGAGCCAGTTTTACTACCCAAATCGAAAATTATGATTTTTTAGCCGCTTTTTGTGATAATCTGGCACGGATTAATACCATTTTTTTGGATTTTTCGAGAGATGTTTGGGCTTACGTTTCGATGAATTATTTTAAACAAAAAATCAACGCTAACGAGGTCGGTTCGTCCGCCATGCCACACAAAGTCAATCCGATAGATTTTGAGAATGCGGAAGGAAATTTGGGCATTGCCAACGCCATTTTTCATCATTTTTCCGCCAAATTGCCTATTTCACGTCTTCAGAGAGATTTGACTGATTCGACCGTTTTGCGGAATTTGGGAGTGCCGATTGCCCATAGCCACATTGCTTTGCGATCTTTGCTAAAAGGACTTAACAAACTACAAATCAATGACTTAGCCATTCGGCAAGATTTGGAAGATAATTGGGCTGTAGTAGCCGAAGCAATCCAAACAATTCTGAGGCGAGAAAATTACCCAAATCCTTACGAAGCCTTAAAAGACCTTACCCGAACGAACGCGAAAATAACCGAAATCACGATTCGGACTTTTATAGACAGTTTGGAAATAGGCGAAACTATCAAAGCCGAACTTCGCCAAATCAGTCCGTTTAATTATACAGGGATTTCGAGTTTTTAAAGCAAAAAAACAGATATCTTACCGCTTCAAATAATCAAAATATTCAATGACATGGCTGATAATAAATTTGACTTAGTAATTTTTGGATCAACGAGTGAGTTGATCCAAGCCCTGATCAAAAATCACAAAAGTTGGTTTTTGGAAAACGTCAATAAATTGGTGCTAACTCAACGCAGCGACCAATATCCTGAAGTCTATAAAGATTTTAATCCCAAAAGTATCCAATTGGATTGTTCGAATGCGCAAGATTTTGGGATCGAACTAAAGAAAATGGTTCAAGAATTTTCAAGTTCGCAAATTCCTTTGCATATTTTTCCAACTTATGGACAATTCACCTTTGACTATGCAGACAAAAATCCAGTTTTCAGATTTCAAGAAAACGGTTTTCAAATCAACCTCAATTCAAGGCTTCAAATCCTTGAAGCATTTAGGCACAACAAAAAAGCGAAATTCCATTTGTTTGGTTCATTACTGGGCAGTTTTCCTTATCTTGGGGACTATGCCAATTCGATGTGGTACATTAATCAATTGCCCAAAAATGCAGAGTACAAGGAGTTGAATATGATTATTTACAATTTGGGCGGAATGCAAACAAGATTTTGGGATTATAAAAGAAGACCTGATTTTAAACCCTTTATGCACACTGAATTACCGACTGACTTTATACTTGAAAAAGGATTTAAACAACCGAACAACAGAGGCGTTTTTACAAAATATCCAAGTGTAATTTCAAGAATTGCCACTTGGCTTGGCAGACGTGGCGTAAGACCTTTTTAAAATGAGATTTTTGATAAAAAATTGGCTATTCTCTGCCCAAAAAGTGCGAAGAATAGCCAAATATAATATGCAACAGACTAAAATTTATTTTACAATTTAAAATTCAAGCGGTTTGCCTGCATAAAAATCCAATACTTTGATACGCAAAATATAATTATATTTGGCACGAATCAAGTCCGATTGGGCAATATTAAAGTTGTTTTTGGCTACCGAATAGTCCGTTGCATTGCCCGAACCCAAGCTCAAACGCTGTTCAGCCACTTTCAAAGCCTGCTCCGAAGCATCTACCCGAACTTTATTGGCATCATAATTTTTATTGGCGGCGCGGGCATCAGTGTATGCCTGTTCTATGATTTGGCGAAGTTGGTTACGCACATTTAGAGAGGTCAGCGTAGCCCTTTCCTGTTGAATTTTTGCATTCGCAACGGCAGTTTTGATCTGGTAACGGTTAAAAATTGGCACGTTCAAAGCAAGGCTGAAGTTCTGGTTGCGGCTCTGATCCAATTGATTGAAAAAAGCACGGCGTTCCACACTAAATTTGGGCGAAACGGTACTCACAAGTTGCCTCGGATCGTTTGCCAAAAAACCAATTGTAGAAGTCCCCCAAGTGGATTGATCAGGATTAATGAGTCTCTCTACATTTTGGCTCGAATAAATTGCCGAAATCGAACCATTCAAAGTCAAAGTAGGATAGCTATTGCCTTTGGCAATCTCAAGACCCAGATTTGCCCCTTCTATGTTTTTGTCAGCACTTTTTATCTGCGGTTGTGAGCCTTCGGCAATCTTATACACATCAACTGCCGCCATCGTAAGCAGGTTTGAGGCAGGGTCGCCTACTTGCGGCATTACGATCTCAAAAGGCTGTGTATCAGGGATTTGTAAAAGTTGTTTCAAACGCAAATTGGCAAGCATGACGTTATTTTCGGCATTGGTTACACCTTGTTCGTCTAAGGCTTTTTGCGAAATCAAATTGTATTTGTTGGCTTCAGGAAGGCTACCTGCCTCGATGAGTTTCATGGTGCGGTCGAGCTGTTCTTGGGTATTGGAAAGTTGAAGTTTGGCAACGCCCAAAAGTTCACGATTGAACATGATCGTAATGTAGCCATTAATAATATCCAAAATCAAGTCATTTTTAGCTTTTTCCAAATCAAATTGGCTGGCTTCCAAAGTAATTTGATTTTGTTTGATAGTATTCACTTGCCGAAAACCATTAAAGAGTGTAATGTTGGTGCTTAAACTAAAGTTATTGCTTCGAACAGGATCGGTCGTGAAGCTATTGGTAAAAGGGTCGATATTACGCCCAATATTAAATCCTTGGTTGGCAAAAGCGTTTAAGTTGGGCAGGCGTGCCATTTTGGATTGGATCAAAGTTGCTTGATTGCCTTCGACCGTTAATGAGTTGATTTTCAAGGCAATATTATTTTTCAAAGCAAACTCCACACATTGCTGAATGGTATATTCTTGGGCTTGGGCAAAGTAAGGAAATGCTACTACTGCCGCCGCCGCCAATACTTTTTTGAACAGACGTTTCATACCGTTTTTTTATTTTTATTGGAAAAATGAATTTAGCAATTATTGCGAATTTTGGAACAAGTGTTTTTTTACAACAAAAATGCCATAAATACAAGTATTTGATTATCAATATTTTAAATAAAAATATCTTTTCAATGGTTTTACAAAAGTATTGAAAACGTACTTAAGCTGTTCGTTTTCGGACACTTGGAGCAAATACTACTCCGCCCATCAATCTGTAAAAAACATTTTTGATTGATCAAAAGTAGAAAAAAAACTCCTATATTTGCTTTTATTATTGAAAATTATGAGAAAAGATTACCTAACAGGCAACCCAAGCGACAATACAGAGGAGCGCGAAGTCGAGAGGGCTTTACGACCGCTTTCTTTTTCGGATTTTGCGGGACAGGACAAAATTCTCGAAAATTTGGAGGTTTTTGTCGGGGCGGCGATCAAACGTGGTGAAGCCCTTGATCACGTTCTGCTCCATGGTCCCCCTGGTTTGGGAAAAACTACTTTAGCCAATATCATAGCTAACGAACTCAAGGCAAACCTAAAAATTACTTCGGGTCCCGTTTTGGATAAACCCAGTGATTTGGCGGGTTTGCTGACCAATCTGGCAAAATTTGATGTCCTTTTTATAGACGAAATCCACCGTTTGAATCCCATAGTCGAGGAATATTTATATTCGGCAATGGAGGATTACCGCATTGATATTATGCTCGATTCGGGACCCAATGCCCGTTCGATTCAGCTTTCTTTGAACCCTTTTACGCTGATCGGCGCCACTACCCGATCTGGTTTGCTCACTTCGCCTTTGCGGGCGCGTTTTGGGATCAATGCCCGTTTGGAATATTATGATGCCGAACTTTTGAGTAAAATTGTAACGCGGTCGGCAAGTATTTTGGGAACACCCATCGAAGCCGAAGCCGCCTACGAAATAGCGCGCCGAAGCCGTGGAACGCCCCGAATTGCCAATAACCTCTTGCGAAGGACGCGCGATTTTGCCGATATTCGAGGAACAGGAACGGTTACTTTGCCGATTGCGCAGATGGCACTGCGGGCTTTGGAAGTTGATGAAAACGGGCTTGATGAAATGGATAACCGCATTTTGACGACTATTATCGAAAAATTTGGCGGAGGTCCCGTAGGCATCAGTACGA
>JAAFHK010000166.1:0-3251 GCA_013297565.1 Cytophagales bacterium | reverse complement strand
TGGTGAAGAAGCCGAAACGATTGAGGAAGTTTATGAACCGTTTTTGATCAAGGAAGGTTATTTGAAACGAACCGCAAGAGGGCGCTTGGCGACTCCGCTGGCATATCAACACCTGAAACTACCGACTCCACAAAATCATTTTTGGACAGAGTAAGCCACAAAAAAACATGAATCCGATAGAAATTTATTTTCAAAATATCCAAAACAAGATGCTCAAGGAGGGCGAAAACCTTACTGAACATTCTTTGAGGACTATTTTTGAAGTTTTTGTTCAACATTTTGCGAAGACAGTACATAAAAAAATCGAGCTTATTCAAGAGAGTAAGCAGGAAGGCGTTTTTGGGCAACCCGATTTTAAAGCCAAAAAACAAGGTTTAGAAATCGGGTATTTGGAAACCAAAAAGATAGGCGAAAATTTGGATTTGATTCTCAAAACCGATCAAATTAAGAAATATCAGCTTCTTTCGGATAATATTGTACTGACCAATTATGTAGAATTTATTTGGTTGGACAACAAAACGGTTAAAAACCGAGTAGCTTTGTGCCATTTCGAGGATTATACCAATAAAAAAGCCAAAATAGATTCGCAAAAGGCTGAACAAGTCAATTTGTTATTAAAAAGTTTTTTTGAAACTGAACCCGAACCTATCCGAAAACCACAGAAATTGGCAAAAGAGTTAGCCCTTCGTGCCAAATTATTAAAGGATTTTATTTTTGAAGGTTTGCGTGAAAACCCGCACCACGAACTTTTTAAGCTATTCAATCTATTCAAACAATACGTATCGGACGATTTATCTCCGACCAATTTTGCCGATGCTTTTGCCCAAAATTTGGTTTTTGGCTTGTTTTTGGCGAAACTCAACGCCAACAACCAATTGGTCGAACTAAAAAATGTTGATACTTTCATTTCCAAATCCTTCGAGCTGATCAAGGAATTGGTGCTTTTTCTGAAACAATTAGAAAAAAAAGAATATCAGGCAATCCGTTGGGTAATTGAGGAAATTCTCAAAATCATGAACTATGTCGATGTCGAGGCTATCGAGGGTAGTTTGTCGTTTGGGAACACTCGAAAAGATTCATTTATCTATTTCTACGAAGATTTCCTAAGCCATTACGATCCCGCTTTGCGAAAAGCAAAAGGGGTTTTTTATACGCCGCCCGATGTGGTTCATTTTATTGTGAAAAGTGTTCATCAGGTTTTGCAAAACGATTTTAAAAAACCGCAAGGACTTGCTAATCAAGAAGTTACGGTTTTGGATTTTGCGACAGGTACAGGCACATTTTTGATCGAAATTTTACAACAACTATTAGAAAACCAAAGCGATCAGGATACAAAAAACCTGATCAAAAACCATATTTTGCAAAATATTTACGGTTTCGAATACCTGATCGCCCCTTACACGATTGCTCACCTCAAACTTTCACAATATTTACGAACCGAAAAAAATTATACACTTGGCGAAAGCGAACGTTTGCAAATTTATTTGACCAATACGCTTGAACATTTGGTTTCGCAATATGACATCAATTTGCCTGCTTTTTCGAAAGAAAACCAAGAAGCCCAAAAAATTAAACAGCAACAAATATTGGTTATTTGCGGAAATCCGCCCTATTCGAGTTCTTCGGGCAACCGAAGTGCCGCTATCCAAAAGACTTTGGACAAATACAAAGAAGGACTGACCGAAAAAAATATGCAATCCTTGTCCGATGATTATATCAAATTTATCCGATTTGCTCATGCCAAAATCCAAAAAGCGGGGCAAGGCGTAATGGCGGTCATTACCAATAATTCGTATTTGTCGGGTACGGTGCATCGGCGTATGCGCGAAAGTTTGTTAGAAGATTTTGATCGCTTATATATTCTGAATCTGCATGGCAATTCGCTAAAAAACGAACAAGACGAAAATATTTTTGATATTCGAGTGGGCGTATCCGTCCTGATCGGTATAAAAATACAACCTACTGAAAATCAAGCTATTACGAAAGAAAAGCAAGTTTTTTATTATTCGAGCAAAGACAATAACCTGATTAAAAGACATGAAAAGTTTGATTTTTGTCGCAAAAATGACTTAGAAACAACTACTTGGACAACCCTTACACCTCACGCCCCCGATTTTTGGTTTGTGCCTAAAAACTTGGACAACCAAGAAGTGTATAATCAGTTTTGGAGTGTGACAGAAATATTTGAAAATTATAATGCAGGTTTTTCTACTGATCGTGATGATTTATTTACTGATTTGTCCGAATACGAATTGGCAAAACGCATGAAAAAACTTTTTTCTATGCGTTTTGATCAATATTTCGAAAAGCAATATCGAGTAGATAACACAGAAAGTTATCGCCTGCAAGATAAAATTCGCAAAAAGCAGTTCTCACAACAACACATCAAAAAAATAAACTATCGTCTATTTGAGCAACGTTTTTGTTACTACGATCCACAAACCATTAGCCGAGCAAGGCTTGAACTTATGCAACATTTTTTACGGGGTGAGAATGTAGGTTTGGTAACGACACGCCTGCTTTCTTCCGAAAAATTTGCCCATGTGTTTGTTAGTAATACGCTTACAGAACGTTGTTTTATTTCGAACAAGGGAAGCGAGGCAAATTATATCTTTCCTTTGTATGTTTATGAGGAAAAAAAGCCTCAAGAGGACTTGTTTTCGCCCAAAGAACGCTACAACAAAGCCATCAAAGAAACCAAAGATTGGCAAAAGGAAATAGAAAAACTCGACAAGCAAATAGCCAAATTGCTCAAAAATACGGAAAAAACCGACAAAGAAGGGTTAGAAAAAATCTATTCGGCAGAGCTGGAGGAGTACAGCGCCCAAAAAGAAGAACTGAACACGCTGACCGAAGCGCGAAAGGCACTCACCGAACAATTACAAACAAAACCCTTGCAAGAGAGAGAAATTTTTGAGAAAAAAGCAAACTTTACACCTGCTTTCCAAAAATATATTCAAAGCCAATATACAAAAAGTCTTACGCCTGAACAGATTTTGGCTTATATTTATGCCGTTTTGCACAGTCCAAACTATCGGCAGGAATACAACGAATTGCTGAAAACAGATTTTCCCAAAATTCCTTTTGTGGCGGATTACGAAACTTTTTTAAGCCTTTCGGAAAAAGGAAAGCGTTTGATGAAAGTGCATTTGCAACAAGAATCCTTAGAAAACACCTTGGGGATCAGGTTCGAGGGAACGGATAAGAACGAAATTACGAAGATTAAATTTCAAGACGAACGTTTGTATATC
>JAAFHK010000165.1 GCA_013297565.1 Cytophagales bacterium | reverse complement strand
GCAGGGATTGGGTTTCGGAAGCACTAACACAAAAATCTACATTGCCAATTATTTGGGTGCAGTCAAACATTTCAAAATAAACTTGTGCTATTTTGTTTTTTAATTCTTCTTCTCTGATGTTTTCGAAAGCCATGTTTTTTGTAAAAAATTAAATTTTGCATTTTGTAACATAGGCTTCAGCCTGTGTAGGAATTAGGCACAGGCGAAGCCTATGCTACAAATTACTCTCTCAAAAACCCATATTCATACACCTTCGGCTCAATTTTCCTTGCCAAAAGGTCTAATGTTGAGCGCAAATCGGCTATCAATTTGGCATAAATCTCGTCTTCACTATTCGGTTTCATTCTGCCTTTTTCATTTCTGCCCTGAAAATACTCCCGAATATCGTACAAGGAAGCATTAGGATTAGAATCGGCTTGGGCGTGATAATATCGCCACAAAGCAAGTCCCGCCGCAAAAACCGCCTTCGCTTCTGCAGAAAATTCTAAGGGCTTTTCTTTCTTCTTGTCTACCTTGCTAAACAAATCGGAAGTGATGTTGGTGTCAATTTTTCCTTTTATGTATTTTGACATAAAATCACTCTCAAATTTTTCCTTAGCCCCGACTTCCTGTTCTGTAAAAGGAATCCAATGATTTGTGCCATGTTGCAATTGAATTTTGACATTAAATAAAGTATAAGCCAAACAATCATGTTGAAATTCATAGTCTTTTTCCCATTTTTTATTTGGGTGTAAAAACTGGTCGCCATTTATAATCCAATTTGTATTTATACATTTTCGCACTGCAAAATAAACAGAAGCTATCAGCACATTTTTTTGATTTATTAAAAATTGTCCTGCTTCGGTGTTATAAGCTCTATTGTAATGCACAATTTGAATCATTCCTTGATTCTGAAAATCATTGCCTTTAAATGGAAATTTACCAATTAAATGGTTATTTTTCGGGTCAGCCCGATAAGGTTTTACCCAGTCATTTATATATTGACTCTGGTCATAAGATTGAAAGTTTTTATCAACTAATTTATTTGCTGTTTTGTCAAAAACCTGTGCTTTTAATTTTTTAATAACAACTTTAGTTTTAGTTTCCCAAATCATAAAACCAATCGGAAAATTTCCGTTTACGTTATCAAAAGTATTAGCAGGACAAATAAAAGATTTTTTTATTTTTGCTTTAAAAAAATTTCTAAAACTTATAAAATGTTGTCCTTGAATAATTTTTAACGTAGAAAATTGTGCAATAAAACAATCTGGAATTTCAAAGTAAATTCTTGTTAAAAATTGTGCAAATAACTCGGCATTTCCTTGACCAAGTAGGGCTGCATATTTTTTATTTGTTTTACTTTGTTCAACGCCTTTATTTCCTTCAATACCTCCTTTTAATGTTTTTTTATTGCTTGCCTCCGCATAAGGCGGATTGATGTAAATCACCAACTTTTTCCGTTTTTCAGGATCGTTAATTACGTTCTGTAGTTCATTGGGGAGTTTCGAGAAATCATCATTAAGGAAGTCAAATTGAAAAATGTGTTTTTCCAAAAGGTTTGCGCCGTTTCGAATACGGTCTTTCATCACATCTACGTCTTGGCGGTCGAGAGTCGACGCCCAAATATGGTATTTATTCGTTAATCCTGCCAATAAATTCCCTGTTCCTGCCGCACAGTCCCAAATATAATATTCGTCCTGCCAATCCTCGCCAAGCACATCTGTCAAATATTTTTGAGATAATTCTACCCAAATTTGGGGTGTGAAAAAACTGCCTTTGCGCTCTCTCACGTCTTGAGGCACAAGCAAATCCCTGCGTTCTACAATGTAGTCCCAGTATTCCTCTCTTGGCGGTCGCTGATATTTGTTCCAAAATTGCTGATGCGCCTTTTGTTTGTCATTAAAACCTGTAGATCGGCTACTAAACATTCCCATCTCGTCCAGTTTTCTGTCGAGTTCGTAATGATCTTTTCGGAGTAAAACATACAGTTTTTCTTTTAAGGTTTCATTTTCAGCAGAAAGCAAATCGGCAAGGTAAAAATCACCATCAATGATTCCATACTTTTTGGCAATTTCCCAATCTATAGTAATCGTGGGTTTTACCGTTTGTAACCATTTGTTATAAATAATGATGAAGTTATTTTTGTCAATTTGGATTTTGGAAGTGTGGGATTTTCCCAAAATAAAATTATTCCGAACAAAAAAATGAATTTCCTGATCGTCTTTGCCAAAAAAGAAAAGCAGGGAGTTTTCCTCAATCGTAGCGCGCACTTTTTCCAAAACGATCCCAAACTCTTTAGTTTCGTAATTCGAAGGCGTTACGTTCCAGTTAAAATCGTTTTGGTAAAAAATTTCTTGAACATCATTGTAAGGAATAAAAGCAATTTTTTCCGAATCGAAAGCCCCAAGAAAGGCAGGAGGAAGGCTTTTGTCGAAGCTGCGCGCCTTGCCAATCGTGAGAATTAACTGCACTATCGATTTTAAAATATCGGCTTTGCCTTTTTTGGCTTCAGCCCAAAGCAGGGATTGGGTTTCGGAAGCACTAACACAAAAATCTACATTGCCAATTATTTGGGTGCAGTCAAACATTTCAAAATAAACTTGTGCTATTTTGTTTTTTAATTCTTCTTCTCTGATGTTTTCGAAGGACATTTTATTGGTTTTAAAACGAATAACATGAATTTTACAGGTTAAAAGACTTATCGGACATTTTCAAATGTCCGATATCTTTCTTGATTTCCTATTAAATTGGCACATTCACGTGCCGTTCGGCATGATACGAAGAACGGACTAAAGCCCCCGATTCTACGTATTTTAAGCCAATTTTTAAGCCTTCTTCTTTATAAAAAGCAAATTTATCGGGGTGAATGTACTCAATAACTTCGAGGTGCATTTTGGTTGGCTGTAGGTATTGCCCCAGAGTCAAAATATCCAAACCGTTTTCTACCAAATCCTGCATGGCTTCTCTTACTTCCTCTACGGTTTCACCCAAACCCAACATCATGCCCGATTTGGTACGTTTTCCGTAGGCTTTTGTGCGGCGGATTTGCTCCAAACTGCGTTCGTATTTGGCTTGCGGACGCACTTTGCGGTACAGACTTTTGACCGTTTCCATATTGTGCGAAACCACCTCCTGCCCTGCCGAAATCATGCGTTCGAGGGCTTCCCAATTCCCTTTAGTGTCTGGAATCAGGGTTTCTATAGTCGTTTCAGGCGAAAGTTTTTTGACTTCGACCACCGTCTGATGCCAAATTTCTGCTCCCCGATCTTTCAATTCGTCCCTATTGACCGAAGTAATCACAGCGTGTTTTACGCCCATGAGTTTGATCGCCTCCGCTACTCTTTTGGGTTCTTCGGTGTCGTATTCTTGGGGTTTTCCTGTAGCAACGGCACAAAA
The DNA here is from genome assembly GCA_013297565.1 of Cytophagales bacterium. Taxonomy (GTDB): domain Bacteria; phylum Bacteroidota; class Bacteroidia; order Cytophagales; family Thermoflexibacteraceae; genus JAAFHK01. The sequence goes on along the minus strand of JAAFHK010000165.1, from coordinate 5,541 downwards.
AGTACAACTTCGGGTACAAACATTGCCCAAAATCATAAAAGTTGCCGTTCCTTCGCCCCAACATTCGCCCATATTTGGGCAATTTCCGCTTTGGCAAATCGTATGCAGTTTATATTTATCTACCAATTCCCGCACTTTGCGGTAGTTTTCGCCAACAGGCAGTTTTACCCGCAACCAATCGGGTTTGCGGCGTACTTCGGGCGTAAGAACAGGTAAGTCTATCATATTTCTTGAGGATAAGGTAGATTTTTTGTGATCCGAAAAAAATTTACTCACAAAATTAAGTGTTTTTTCATTATGTTTAGCAAAAATTTAGTTTATGAAAAAGATTTTATTTTTTCGCTTTATTTTTCTTTTTTTAGGGTTTCCCTTCTTGCTTTTTTCCCAAAATTTGCCTTTGGGTTTGAACCCAAACCGCCTTTCTTGGCAACAAATCAACACACCACAGGCGAGTATTATTTTTCCCGAAGGCTTCGAAAAACAGGCAGAAAGAATTGCCCATTTGATAGGTCTGCAAGCCTCCGCAAACCGAAGCATTGGACTAAAAAATATCAAAATTTCGCTTATTTTGCACAATTTGACCACAACGCCTAACGGTTTTGTAGCCCTTGCCCCTTGGCGTTCCGAATATTATGCCACCCCTCCCCAGCTCAATTTTACAGGCACAAATCACTGGCTCGATCTGCTTTCCATTCACGAATATCGGCACGTACAACAGCGTTCCAACTCCCTCAAAGGCATTACAAAAATCGCAACTTATTTGTTTGGCGAATTGGCTTGGGCGGGCATGACAGGGCTTGCCTTGCCGCGCTGGTACGCCGAAGGGGACGCTGTAGGCACAGAAACCGCCCTTTCTGAAGCGGGACGCGGCAGGCAACCCGATTTCGAGATGGAGTACAGGGCTTTGGCTTTGGCACAAAAAAAATACCATTACGAAAAGGCTTCAGCCAATTCCTACAAGCATTTTGTGCCAAATTATTACAATTTGGGCTATTACCTAACGACTTTCGCAAGGCGCGAATACGGTGCAGAAATTTGGAAAGATGTGCTTGATGATGCCGTTCGCTACAAAGGCGTTTTTTATCCTTTTAGCCGAAGTTTGCGCAAAAGAACAGGTTTGAAAACAAAGGATTTGTACCAAAAAACCTTTGAACATTTATATACCAAATGGCAAAAAGAAGATTCTTTATTGGAAGTTAAAGAAAATGATTTTTGGACTTTGAAGAAAAAAAAGGAAGTTTGGGTTTCGTATCGAAATCCGCAATTTATTGATAATCAGACAGTTATTTCAGAAAAAAACAGTTTTTCGAATATTCGAAATTTGTACCAAACCGATTCGGCAGGGAACGAAAAACGAATCCTTACCCTGGGTTTGGGCAACCCAAGCAATAACACGCTTTCGGTTTCGCAAGGCAAAATGGTTTGGACTGAACAAACTTTTGATGAACGTTGGGAAAATCAGGAATTTTCGGTTATCCAAATTTACGACACCAAAACTCAAAAATTGCGAAAATTAAGCCCAAGAAGTCGTTTTTTTGCTCCTGCGCTTTCGCACAAGGCGGATCGGATTGTGGCAGTACGGATCACACCCGAACAAAAATACAGTTTGGTCATTCTCGATTCAAATAATGGAAAAATACTATTAGAAATTCCCAATTCCTCGAACCATTTTTACAGTTTTCCGCGCTGGGCAAACGAAAAAACTATAGTGGCTGTAGTCCAAAACGATCAAGGAAATGCTTTGCAACGTATTGATTTAGAGAATTTTAAACAAGAAAATCTAATTCCTTTTACTTTTTACCAAATTTCGAATCCTGCTCCTTCGGGCAAATGGGTTTATTTTTCAGGGGCTTACACAGGCATTAACAATATTTTTGCGGTCAGCCTCGAATTACCCAAATCTTCGGAAAATACAAATTTGCCTAATCCAATTTATCAAATTACGAATGTGCGTTTGGGTGCTTTTCAGCCCTGCGTTTCGCCTGATGGAAAAACGTTGGTTTTTAGCGAATTTTCGATCAAAGGCTACGATTTGCGAAAAATAAGCCTGAAGGAAAAAAATTGGAAATTGTACAATTCCAATATGCCAAGCCGTTTAGATTTTTACAAACCTTTGGTTGAGCAAGAAGGGCTAAACATTTTGGAAAAAATAAAATTGCTACGAAATGACAGTTTAAAAATTACAAAATACAGAAAATCAAGCCGTTTGTTCAATCTGCACAGTACGCAACTTTTCGCTTCGCACCCGCTTTATTTGATGGAAGTCTATGCCAATAATGTTTTTAGCACCTTTTCGGCAGTGGGTTCATATTTGTACAATTTCAATGATCGGTTTGGGCAGTACAGCCTCGATCTGAACTACGGACAGTTTTACCCTATTTTTCATGCAGGCACAAGCTATAGCCGCCGAATTAGCACTATGGCGGCACGCATTGCGGACAGCAACGGAACACGAACCCTTTTATATGACGGAGTTTGGTTCGAAAACAAGATTTATGCAGGTTTTACCTTGCCTTTTACGCTTACGCACCGCAGTTATTTGTCCCAATTAAGGCTTTCGAGCTATTATAATTTCCTTCTTACGGATTTTACGGATCGGATCAATGACGGATTCAGGGATACTTATTCGCAGAGTTTGCAGTTCAGGCTTCGGTTCCACCGTTCGCAATTAAGCGCCTATCAAAATCTTTTTCCGCGTTTTGCTCAAACCTTACACCTTGATTATCAGCAAATTGTGGGTTCGGGCGTGAATCAAGGTCGGCAGTTTTTGGCAAATTCGAATTGGTATTTTCCTTCATTTTTCCGCAATCATAGTTTGTATTTTAATTTGGCGTACCAAACGCAAGACGTTTTGCGAAGTTATAAATTCGCCAACCTGTTTTTTTATCCAAGAGGTTATAACCCTACTTTTAGGGACGTAGTTGAGGGAAAAATTACGGCAGAACAGCATTTACAAGATCAAATGTTTAAAATTTCAGGAAATTATGCCTTTCCGCTTTTGTATCCTGATCTGAAATTGGGCGGTTTGTTTTTTTTGAAACGCCTGAAAATGAACCTGTTTTATGATTATGGGCAGGCAAGTTTGGAAAATAAAACGGTTTTGATGCGTTCGGCAGGAGCAGAATTGGGCTTTGATGTGCGGATTTTTCGCCTTCTCGAATTGGATTTTGCCTTGCGTTACAGTTATTTGCTTGATGCTCGGCGGGATCGGCAAACTTTCGAAGTGGTGTTTTTGAGGTTTAATCCGTAGTTTTTACAAAAAACCTGTAAGGTCTTGAACATCTTACAGGTTTTTATATTTTTTCAAACACTCTGTTGCTTGATCATTTCATTGTACGGCACAAAAACATCAAAACCTCTTTCTACAAAATATTTTTGGGTTATTTTTTTGTTTTTTTTACTTGTTGCCAACACAAAATCACCGCCCCAAGCTCCCAACGATTTCACTTCGCCCCAATAATCGCTAAAATGCAATTCTTTTACCCTTTTCATGTTCAAACTTTCAGCAATGAGTTGTTCGTGGCGGCACAAAAGTTTGTCAAATTCGTCAAGGGTTTGGGCTTTTAAAAAGGATTTCGAAATTTCGGAAAGTTCGCAAACCAACTCCTGTTTTTGATCTTTCATAAGCGAACGGTAATAGGCGATTCCGTCTTGTGAGCATTGTTTTTTGCCCAAATAAATGAAATAAAGGGAATTTTTGAAAGGCGGATCGAAGGCAACTTCTTGACAATGTACCTCGTCTTGGTGTTTTTCATAAAAAATAGGTCCCTTGGATTCTGCGCAGGCTACGTCATAGCCCGAACCGCCAATGGTTTTGAAAAGTAGATCGAAAGGATTGATTCCTGCCCATTTTGCGATATTATGGATCAAAGTTGAGCTACTTCCCAAACCCCAAAGGCGTGGAAATTCCAAATGAGTTTCGACCAGTACGTATTCTTTGCCCTTGAGGAAATTTGCCCCTAAACGGCGAGCAGTGTGGAGAATTTTTTGGAGGAGGAGGGATTTTTGGGAGATGTAGCGATCCAAACATTCGAACGTTTCGATATCAAACTTTGCCTCAAACCATAAATCACCATTATTATCGTAGCTTTTCCAGTGTAAAACTTTGTGTTCGGAAGGAGAGTAAGTAACCCGAAGTGCCTGACCTGCATTGGTAGGGAGTGCCAGAGCTACCGCCCCATCTAACACGTAGTATTCGCCGCTTAACAGCAATTTACCACTACCATAAAAAGTTTGCAATGTTGTAAGTTTTTTGTGTGGCTAACCTTATTAGACATCTTTAGGCAAATCTGTTGCCAAATGCTTTGCAAAAATCGTTTAAATAAATCATTTGTAGAAAAAAAATGTTTGAAATATTGCGTTAAAAAGTTATTTTTAAACACTACATTATTTTTAAAGCCTCAAGGTCTTAAAGACCTTGAGGCTTTTTCACCAATCATTTTTTTCTACAATTTCTGCGTAGTATCAAATTTTTCCAACAAATCCGCCACTCTACGCACAAAACGTCCGCCTAAAGCTCCGTCAATAATACGGTGATCGTAAGAGTGTGAAAGGAACATCATGTGTCGTATGCCAATCATGTCGCCTTCGGGGGTTTCGATAACCGCAGGTTTTTTGATGATAGCCCCCAAAGACAAAATGCCCACTTGCGGCTGCATAATAATTGGCGTTCCGAGCATATTGCCAAAAGAACCAATATTGGAAACCGTATAAGTACCACCGCCCAACTCATCGGGTTTGAGTTTGTTTTCACGCGCGCGTTTCGCCAAATCATTGACCTGATACGCCATACCGACCATGTTCAACATATCGGCATTTTTGATCACAGGCACAATCAAATTGTCATTTGGCAAAGCAACCGCCATGCCTACGTTGATGTCTTTTTTGACAATAATTTTATCACCTTCGACAGAGGAGTTCATCAAAGGCATTTCACGCAAAGCCTTAGCGACTGCCATCATGAAAATGGTCGTAAAAGTAAGGGAATAGCCTTCTTTTTTCTTGAAGCCGTCGGCTACAGAACTGCGCCAACGGACAACATTGGTCATATCAGCCTCTACGAACGAGGTTACGTGCGGAGAAATATGCACCGATTCGACCATGCGTTGGGCGATCATTTTGCGCATTCTGTCCATCTCGATTATTTCGTGCTTGCCCGAAAACGAAACCGCAGGTTTTACTGATTCTGTTTGGGTTTCCACTTTAGCATTTACCTGACTTGCTGGGGATTGTACGATTGGTTTGGCTTCGACCACTTTTTCGGCAGAAGTATTGGCAACAATTGTGTAAGCGGGACGATTCGAGAGATAATTCAGCATATCGTTTTTTGTAACCCTGCTGTCTTTGCCTGTGCCTTTTATTTTGCCCAATTCGGTCATCGAGATGTTTTCTTGGCGAGCCATGTTCAAAACCAAAGGCGAATAAAAACGGTCGCTGTCGGCATAATTTACCTCATTTCCATTGCCATTTGAGCCTGCGTAAGCCATTTCCAAAACAGGTTCAGGTTTGGCAAGCGTTTGTGGTACTTTTTCGGTAGCGGGC
>JAAFHK010000164.1 GCA_013297565.1 Cytophagales bacterium | reverse complement strand
CTGATTATATCAACCGAAAAGCAGATTCGGAAGAATGGGTCTATGATAGCGAAAGTAAAAATTTTCAAAATAGATTCTTTTTTAAAAAAAATAACAACGTTTTTTCCAATAATTCTTTCGATTTGGTTCGTGATGCCCAGTATAAAAGTATTTGGTACGATGCTGTGGAAAAATGGCGAAAAGGTAAGATTGATTAGCGTTTTTTTTCAAATTTTGCCTAATAATAGCCTTTCAGGTTTATAAACTTAGTAAAAAACGCATGGTATCGATTCCATCAGCATAATCAAAAATAGTGGGCATTTGTGAAGTTCCCAAATCAAGACTTCCTCCAAACCATGCTCCCGCCGACACTACGCACTGAAGCTGATCGGCTTCCGCTTGCAATTTTTGGCTAATTTCTGCCTCATTTTCATAAAATTCATAATAAACAACCGAAATAGGCGAAGCCAATTTTGGGCTTTGCGTAAGCATAAGAAAACCGTTGTCGAAGTGTGGAATTTGATTGATCAAATAGATCGATTTATTGTAATCATAATTATTGGCGTATTTGTGGTTTTGCAGACAGGCACGTGCTTTTTCGGTCGTAGCTTCCATAAAATCATTGAAATTATAGCCTTTTGGAACAAAAATTTTGGATACACTTCGACAGCCCAAACCATAATAGACCAAAATATCGTCTGCCAAGCGCAGGAGTTCCTCCCTACTTTCACCGCCCCGCAACACCGCACAAGCATGGCGGTTGTGGCGAATAATATGCGGATATTTCCCAAAATAATACTCGAAATAACGTGCCGAATGATTACTTCCTGTGGCAATAATTGCATCGATGGGTCGAAGCAATTCGTCCTCAATGAGTTCGATCTGCTTTCCAAAACTTGGCTCGATTTGGCACAAAACCTGTGATAATTGGCGGATCAAAAAACTATCATTCGAACTCAATTTGGCTTTCAAGCGATGCCCACTCACCAAGACACAAATCCAGTCATGCACCCCAACCATCGGAATATTTCCTGCCATAATTACTCCTACCGTTCTGGGTCTAACCTGTTCCAAATCAGGGAGATAGCCTTCGATCCATTTGGAAAAATTTGTAGGTTCCACATAATTAGCGAGTCCGTCTAAGGCACGCAAAACGTTTTCAGGATTGAACCAACCGTTCCGAGAATTAGCCAAATCTGCCCATTCGAGGCGTTCTTCAGGAGTCTGTTTTTTCAAAAATTCGTATAATTGACCAAAAGCCGTTTGGCGTTCTTTGAGGTTCATGTAGTGTGTATTTTCAGCAAAAATTCAGGCGCAATTTAGGAAATAAAGTAAAATACTATCTTAAAAAATAGCACCTTTGTCAACAAAAATTGATGTTACTTTGTACAAAGTAGCTATGAAAGCATAAAGAGGGTTGTTTTTTTGCTTTTTTAACAAAACCTTGCCGCACACCAACGGTCTTTTATCTTGTGTGAAAGATATTTTAAACCGAAAATTTCGGCTTTTTCACGTAAAACGGATAGGTTTTCTTCATAAAAACCACTAAAAAGGATTTCTCCGCCTTTTTCCAAACATTTGAGGTACAAAGGCATTTCCTCAAGCAAGACATTGAGAGTAATATTTGCCAAAATAATTCCATATTTTCCTCTCAAATCTTTGGCTGTGGCAAGGAAAACCTCGATTTCTAAACCGTTTTTTTCCGCATTTTCCGCTGTATTCTCGACTGCCCATTCTTCAATATCACACCCAACTGCACTTTTTGCTCCTAATTTCAAAGCCATAAGTCCCAAAATCCCTGTTCCACAACCGCAATCGGCTACCGTTTTTTCCTTCAAATCCATTTCCAAAAGGTGTTCGACCATGAGGGCAGTCGTAGCGTGATGTCCTGTTCCAAAGGACATTTTGGGCATAATGACCAATTCATATTCGTATTTTTGGGTGATTTGGTGAAAATCGGCACGAATTAGGCAACGATCTGAAATGATAATCGGGTCATAAAAGGTTTCCCACAGTTGATTCCAATTCTGTTTTTTTTCCCTTCGCCACGCATATTTGAAAGCAGGATCGGGTTTGTGTGGTTCGATAATTGCCTGAAAATCAATATCATTAAAATCTTTTTCGAGCATCGAAGTTTCGAAGCCCGTTTCGGTTTCTAAAAATACATCAAAGCCCATTTCAGCCAAGTCATATTGTAAAAGATCAGAAAAAGGGGCTTGGATTTGGAAAGTAAAAACAAGGTAGTCCATAAAAAAAAATTAATTTTGGATTTTAAATGTTCGCAAGTTTGACAAAGTATTTAAAAAAAACTATATTTAAAGGTTCTTTTGCCGTTTTTGTTGTAAGTTTTCGTTTGTAAGTTATGAAAAATATCCTTTTAATCATGGCTTTGCTTGTAATTTTTCGATGTGATCAAAAAAACAGAATAAAAAAAGAATATTAGAGTTTATGAGCAATTTGCGTAACGCCCTTTAGGGTGTTTCTAAAATATTGAAAATCAAATATTAGCACAGAACAAGTCTATGTTACAGACTTGTTCATAAACTTTATTATGAAAAAAATAATACTTTTTTTATTTGTGTTTTTGGGAATGGGCTTTGGCGCGCGCGCGCAGCAGAATAAAGCGGACAGTTTGGAAAAATTATTGTCTAAAAAACTTACAGACACCGTTCGAGTGAATGTTTTGAACGAATTGGCTTTTGCTATCTACCCAATTAATCCTGAAAAAAGTAAAGAATACTCCTCCGAAGCCCTCAAAAGTTCGGAAAAACTAAACTATACAAAAGGAATCGGGTATGCGTATGTAAATATGGGGCTTTATTTTCGTCAAAAAGGAGAGTTCGAACAGGCTTTTGAAAGCCTTAGCAAGGCGCTTGAGATTCTCGAACCCACAAGCGAAATAGAAGCACGTGGAAATGCCTACATTACGCTTGGGCTGATCAATGCCCAACAGGGAAATTTTGCTAAATCCCACCAAAATCATCTAAAAGCCCTCAAACTTTACGAAAATGCCAACAATAAGGAGAAAATTGCGGTTTGTTTGGCAAATATTGGTTCGACTTATCTGTTCCAAGAAGAATATACTTTGGCATTACAGTATTATTTTAAGTCTTTGCCTGTGAGCCAATCGGTAAATGATCAATGGCGGGAGGCAAACTGTTACGGAAATATCGCTTGGGCGTATTCGCGAAAGGGTAATTATGATACGGCTTTGATTTATTTTGATAAATACTTGGTGCTGGCAAAGGAAATCAAACAGCCAACTGGTCGGGTTTTGATAGTCATCGGTGAAACGTATTTGGAGAAGAAAGAATATCCGCAGGCACTCGAAGTTTTGCGGGAAAGTTTTGCAAGCCTCGAAAAATCAAAGAACAAATATTACGTTGCCGAAGTCTGCAATGCTTTGGGAAAGACGTATCTGGGACTCAATAGGTCGGATAGTGCTTTGTTTTTTTATAAAAAGGCTTTGTTTTATGCCCAAGCGGTCGGGGCGAAAGCCTTAGTAAGCAAATCTTACGAAGGCGTTTCGAAGGTGTATCAAAAGCAAAACAAAATAGACAGTGCCTATAAATACCTTGATTTATTTATCCAGCTCAAGGATTCGGTTTATAAAGAAGAAACCTTACGAAAGATGAATTTTGCCCAATTTACCCATGATCTTGAGAAAAAACAAACAGAAATTACTATTTTACAGGAGCAAAATAGCAAAGAAGTAATTGCAAGAAACTTAATTATTGTGGTAGTGGTATTATTACTAAGTGGAACAGTTCTTTTGTTTATTAATAGAAATAAAATAAAGAAAAAAAATAACCTTTTGTATTTGCAAAATATAGAAATAAAAGAAAAAACAGAGGAAATATTAACCAAAAACAATGAAATATTGGTTCAAAATGAAGAACTTCAACAACAAAAAGAGGAGATTATGTCCCAAAGAGATAATATTTCTGTTAAAAATGAGGAGTTACAGCATCAAAAAGAGAAAATAGAAGAAGCAAGCCGTAGTATGGGTATCATTAGTGAAATTGGGCAACAAATTACTGCCACTTTGAACTTAGAAAAGGCAGTGATGATTCTTTATCAATATATTAATGAGATCATGTCAGTTGATGAGCTTGGAATTGGGACGTATGATCCTCAAAGCCAAAAGATTTCTTATGAATATTATATCTATAAAGGAGAACGAGAACCCTTTTTTGAACTTTCTATTGAGCATGAGCGCTTTTCGACTTGGGTAATTAGGCATCAAAAATCCCTTTTTCTGGGAAATGTTCATGCCGAATACACTACTTATATCAAAAATTTAGATTCTTATTCCGCAGATCGCCCTTTTCACTCCATTATTTGTCTGCCTTTGATGATCAGTGAAAGAGTGTTAGGTGTGGTGAGCATTCGAAGTGCCGACAAATATGCTTATAATGAGTATCACCTCGATGTTTTGCAGGCTTTGGCATCTTATATTAGCATTGCTTTGGAAAATACCAGCTCTTATCAGTTGCTCAAGGAAGCCAATAAAAACATTACGGATTCGATCCGCTACGCCCAAGATATTCAACAAGCTATTCTACCACCTGAAGAAGAAATAAAGGCATTTTTTAGTGAATACTTTATTGTTTATAGCCCAAAAGACATTGTTTCGGGTGATTTTTATTGGCTGACTCGTTCCCAAAACAAAACTTTTGTAGCGGTTGTGGATTGCACAGGTCATGGGGTTCCTGGGGCTTTTATGAGCATGATTGGTAATACTTTGTTGAACGAAATTGTCAATATCGAAAATATCACCGAAACGAACGAAGTCCTTAGCCAACTCGACCAGAAAATCCGTTTGGCACTCCAGCAAGATAGTCGCCGCAACCAAGACGGCATGGATTTGTCGATTTGTAGCATAGAAGCCATGAATGATGGTTTTCAAATTATTTTTTCAGGAGCAAAAAGTAACTTAATCTATATCCAACATGGAAAATCGTATAAAATAAAAGGCGATTCGAAAACGATTGGCGGAATCCACAAAGAAAAAAAATTAACTTTTACCAAACATCAACGCTTTTTACCTGCCGAAAGTCTGCTATATTTGTATTCAGATGGTTTTATAGATCAAGCCGATCCTGAAGGCAATCGCATAGGCTCGACCCAATTTGAGGCTTGGATCAAAGAAGTATATGTCAGAGATTTGCCTTTGCAAAAAGAGTTCTTCTTGGACAAACTTCGCCAACACCAGAAAGATGTGCGACAAAGAGATGATATTACGCTTTTGGGATTGAAACTTTAAAAAGAAATTATTTTTTCTATTTTTGTTTTTTCAGTACCTTTGTTTTCGACATTTTTTTATCACTTTTTCCAATCTCCACCAAAAATAATTGTTTTCAGATATGAGAAAAATTTATTGTCTTATTTTGCTCTTGTTCGCAAGTCTATTCGATCTATATGGACAAGAAGAAACAACTGATAAATCCAAATTTCGGCAGTTTCAGGGCGAATTACCCACTCCAAATACTTATAGGGCGGCTTCAGGCGCACCAGGACATCAGTATTGGCAACAAAGGGTAGATTATGATATAGATGTAGAGCTAAATGATGACAAACAGTCCGTAAAAGGTTCAGAACGAATTACTTATCACAATAGTTCTCCCGATCAGCTTACCTACCTTTGGCTACAGCTCGACCAAAACATTTCACAAAAAGGGGCGGAAAAATATAGCACGCAGACAGGCAAAATGCCCGAACAGGCAAATTATAATCAACTTCAAAATCTCATGGGCTATCCCGATTTTGATGGTGGTTATAAGATCGAATACGTAAAAGATGCCACAGGCAAAGCCTTGCCTTTTACGATTGTCAAAACCATGATGCGCGTAGACCTACCGCAACCTTTGAAAGCGGGCGAAAAATACACTTTTCAAGTGGCTTGGAACTACAATATCAATGATCGAATGTTGATTGGCGAACGTTGCGGTTACGAACTTTTTCCAGAAGACGGCAATTATCTTTATACTATGGCGCAGTGGTTTCCACGCTTGGCGGTTTATAACGATGTATATGGCTGGCAACACAAACAGTTCTTGGGACGTGGTGAATTTACACTTTGTTTCGGAAATTATAAAGTTCGCATGACTGTTCCCGCTGACCATATTGTGGCGGCAACAGGTGTGTTGCAAAATCCGCAAGACGTTTTGACTGCCGAACAGCGAAACCGCTTTGAGCAATCCAAAACTGCCTCGAAACCTGTCATGATTGTTACACAAGCCGAAGCTACGGAAAAAGAAAAAACGAAATCCAAAAATACGAAAACTTGGGTTTATCACGCCGAAAATGTGCGGGATTTTGCCTGGGGAAGTTCGAGAAAATATATCTGGGACGCAATGGGCGTAAAAGTGGCTGGAAAAACGGTTATGGCAATGTCCTACTACCCAAAAGAGGCGAATCCGCTGTATGAAACCTATTCTACCGAAGTAGTTGCCCACACGATTCGTAGTTATTCTAAATTCACCATTGATTACCCTTATCCTGTGGCTATTTCGGTCGAAGCCTCGAACGGCATGGAATACCCCATGATTTGCTTCAATTACGGCAGACCTGAAAAAGACGGCACTTACAGCGACCGCACCAAATACGGCATGATTTCGGTCATTATTCACGAAGTTGGGCATAATTTCTTTCCTATGATTATCAACTCGGACGAACGCCAATGGACATGGATGGACGAAGGCTTGAATAGTTTTGTGCAAGTCCTGACCGAACAAGAGTGGGAACGCAATTACCCTTCGCAACGCTTGGCGGCTTACCAGATTGTAGATTATATGAAAGGCGATCCTGCTGGACTTGAACCGATCATGACCAATTCCGAATCCATACGCCAGTTTGGGAACAATGCCTACGGAAAACCCGCCGTTGCTTTGAACATTTTGCGTGAAACGATCATGGGTAGAGAACTTTTCGATTTTGCTTTCAAAGAATACGCACGCCGTTGGGCTTTCAAACAGCCATATCCTGCGGATTTTTTCCGAACTATGGAAGATGCTTCAGGAGTTGATCTCGATTGGTTTTGGAGAGGTTGGTTTTTTACTATCGACAAAGTGGATATTTCTTTGGAAAACGTAAAAGAATACCTCATCGACACCAAAAATCCTGAAAAGGAAAAGGAAAAACTACGTGCCGAAGACAATAAAAAACAATACATTGGCAAGGATCGGAACAAAACGCAAATTGCCCAAACCATGACCGAACAGAAAAAGGAATTGAACGATTTTTATAATTCTTATGACAAATTTGCGGTAACAGCCACCGACAAAAAGGATTATGAAGATTATTTGGTTCGTTTGAATGAAAAGGAAAAGACTTTTGTCGAAAATCCAAAATATTTTTATGAGTTGCAACTCAAAAACTTAGGAGGCTTGGTCATGCCCGTGATTGTCCAACTCACTTTCGAAGACGGCAAAACCGAAGTGCGTTACTTACCCGCCGAAATCTGGCGAATGAACGAAAAAGAGGCTTTTAAAGTTTTGGCAAGCGAAAAGCGTGTAACTTCAGTACTGCTCGATCCCTATTGGGAAACGGCAGACGTGGATATCGAAAACAATTATTTTCCGCGCCGCCTTGTTCCTTCTCGTTTCGAAATTTTCAAACAAGGGACTTTCCCAAAACGTCCTGAAAACCAAATGCAAAGGGCAAACAGGGAAAAGGGCAAATAAATGAAATAATTTTTCGAACCAATAAACCCGCAAGATTTCTGTAATTTTGCGGGTTTTAATGCTTTTAATCCCAAATAAACTTTTTTAGATTCCATGCAAGCACCTTTTCTGCCTTTTTTGCAATCCGAATGGGTCAATTCCCGCCTTTCGGCAATGAGTCTTGATGAAAAAATAGCCCAATTATTACACATAGCCGCTTTTTCGAATCGTGATGAAGAACACGAAAACAAAATTTTCGAAATGGTCGAAAAATATCAAATCGGAGGGCTGATTTTTTTTCAAGGAACGCCCAGCAAGCAAGCCGAACTCACCAATCGATACCAAGCCGCCGCCAAAACGCCTTTGCTGATCTCAATCGATGCCGAATGGGGTTTGGGAATGCGTCTGCAAGATTCGGTCAGTTTTCCCTACGGCATGACTTTGGGGGCTTTGGAGGAAAACCATTTGATTTATGATATGGCTGTCGAAATGGCACACCAGTTACGTAGAATCGGGGTTCATGTAAATTTTGCTCCTGTGGTCGATGTCAATAACAATCCCAATAATCCCGTTATTGGTTTTCGATCCTTTGGCGAAAATCCCGAAAAAGTTACCGAAAAAGCCTTAGCTTATGTAGAAGGTTTGCAAAGTAGCGGGATTTTGGCAAATGCCAAACACTTTCCTGGACACGGTGATACGGCTATCGACTCGCACCTTGCCCTTCCGCTTCTCAAACACAGCCGAAAAGAATTGGAACAAACGCATTTTTATCCTTTTCGCCAACTTGCCCAAAAAAGTTTGGGGAGTGTAATGATTGCTCACCTTAGCGTTCCTGCCCTTGACTCAACGCCTGATCTGCCCTCTACGCTTTCAGAACCTATTATTACACAAGTTTTGAAAAAAGAATTGGGTTTCGAAGGCTTGATTTTTACGGACGCACTTGACATGAAAGGCATTACTTCCTTTTTTCCTGCGGGCGAAATTGAAGCGAAAGCCTTGCAAGCTGGCAATGATATTCTGTTGTATTCGGTAGATGTGCCAAAAGCTATTGCCGAAATTAAAAAACTGATCGAAACAGGCGAAATTAGCCTTGAAAGGCTTGATTATTCGGTCAGAAGGCTATTAGCAACCAAGCAATGGGCGGGACTTGACCTCTATGTGCCTACGGATTTGGAAAATATTGATCGGGATATAAATACTGAAGAAGCTGACCGAATCAACCAAAAAATTGCTGATCAAAGCCTTACTCTTTTGCGAAATGAACAACATTTTTTGTCCCAAAAATTGCCTTTTGAAAACAAAAAAATGGCTGTAGTAGCACTTTTCGGTGG
>JAAFHK010000163.1 GCA_013297565.1 Cytophagales bacterium | reverse complement strand
AAATCTGCACTACTAAGAGCATTGATGGCACCTGCCGTAGTATTGAAATTGGAGGCTTTTGTGAGTCCCAGAGTATAACGGACACCTGCATCGATTTTAAAAACTGTAACACCAACGCCCGCTACCAAAGCCACTTCTGATCCGTTAAAATTGAATTGTTTTTGCAACTCATCTATAGCAGCCGCTGGGTTCGCAATAGCCGCACCTGCCGATTGGAGGGACAAATTGCTTACTTTGTCATTCAACAAAAACGAAAATTGAGGTCCCAAATTGAAATAAATAGGGATAATGGGTAGTTTGTACTCAAGCATAATGGGTACATCGAGATACCAAAGATTGACATTGGAAGCCAAAGATCGCACACTGCTTACGCCATTATTTAGGTTGGTGTAATCAATAGTCGTTTCGCCGCCCTTACCTGAAACCAAGAGTTCGGCTCTTAGCCCCAAGCCCAAAATTTTGACCGTACCAAACACACCCGCATGAAAGCCTGCGGCTACAGGGGCCTCTTTACCACCAGGCAAGCGGTTAAGGTTTAACCCTACTTTTGCTCCAAAACCCAGTGATTGGGCTTGAACCCAGACAGAAACGAACAGGGCTATTATGAGTAAAAAACCTTGTTTTTGCATAATAAATAATGGTTTTAATGTTTTTTTGTGAAAAATTTGTCTTTAATTGTTCGAAATTGTCCAAAAAAAAACAACTTTCCAAATTTTTTTTTTCTCTAAAAAAAAGAAATATATCTTAACAATATTTAACGCTGTCAAATTAGTATAATTTTTAACGAACTTGGAACTTTGCAACCTCATTTTATTTATCATATAAATCATGAAAACACAAAACTGGATTTTTTTAGCCTTGATAGCCTTGTTCTTTGCGGCTTGTTCGTCCGAAAAAAAGCAAGAAACCACAGAAGAAGTAAAAGAAGAATTTACTTACAAAAAAGCCGATTGGACAGACAGAATGGCTCTACAGATGCTCATTAGCAATGATTATACAAAAAAAACCTTAGAAGTTGGCACACGTTGGCTCACGATCAATGACCCGCTGGCAGGCAAGGTAGTTTGTCAAATAGACCTCAATCCTAAGGATAGCACTTTTCAAACTTCGGAAAATAACCTCGTTTGGAGTTTAAAAGCCATTGATGGCTTTAATGATTCGCTAACCTTAGATTATAACTTGGCTTGGGACAAAAGTGTGGTCAATAATGACAGCACGCGAGGCGGGGCTATGCTCGAAGGTGTAAATGTGCGCAAAATAGGGAAAAGGACTTTTTACGCTTGGCAAAAAGTAGGGGAATACTGGGAAAAAGAATTACCTAACAAACCTCGCCAAGTCCAATAATATATGAAGAAAGTCTATTTTTGGGTAATTTTTGGCGTTTTCATACTAAGTTGCCAAACAAACACGCAAGTCAATCAACAAAACAAAATGCAAAAAGGCTTAAAATATTTGGCACTTGGCGATTCCTACACTATAGGCGAAGCGGTTAGCGAAAAAGAACGTTATCCACATATTTTGGTGGAAAAGTTAAAAGCGGATCAACTTGATATTGAGCAAGTTAAGATCATTGCCACCACAGGCTGGACAACTACCAACCTGAAGGAAGCCATCGAAAAGGAAAATCCCAGCGCCGATCAGGATTTGGTTTCGCTACTGATCGGGGTAAATAACCAGTATCAGGGCAAAGAAATTGGGCTTTACGAAAAAGAGTTTGAAGAACTCCTCAAAACGGCAATCCGTTTGGCTCAAAATAATCCAAAAAGGGTTTTTGTCGTTTCAATCCCAGATTATGGCGTTACGCCTTTTGCGGCTCAACGAAATCCGACACAAATAGCCCAAGAAATCGAGATTTACAATGCGATGGCTGATGGAATTTGTGAAAAATATGGCGTAGCCTATTTCGATATTACGCCTATCTCCAAACACGCCAAGGACGATTTGACACTTTTAACGAGTGATGAACTGCACCCTTCGGGTAAAATGTACGCCCTCTGGGTCGAACACATGGCGGAAGGTGTGCGAAAACTGTTGAAATAAGTGTAAAAATTTACTTTCTCAAAAAAATAAACCTATAAGGTTTCCAAAAACCTTATAGGTTTGCACAAATAAACTTCACAAAATCAAATCTTCCAAAAGTTTGATATACAAACCGATTCCCTCCTCTATTTCTTCCAAAAAAACAAATTCATCGGCAGTGTGCGAACGAGCAGACAAACCTACGCCCATTTTTACCGTTTCGAAGGGCATCAAAGCCTGATCAGAAAGAGTTGGTGAAGCAAAAAGATTGCGACCTATTGCCCGTGCTTTCTGGACTATTGGGTGATCGAGCCTAATTCCTGAAGGATTCAGCCGAGTCGAACGAGCCTGAACTTCGCAAATAGTATTTTTCTTAATAATTTCCAATATTTCAAGGTTTGTGTAAGCGTCCGTACTGCGCACATCGACCGTAAAACGGCAAATATCAGGCACAACATTGTGCTGTTGTCCCGCCTGAATGAGGGTTATATTCATGCCAATTTCGCCCAAATAGTCGGATTTTCGTGGAAAACGGTAATTTTTAAACCATTCGATGTCCTTCATGGCTTTATAGATGGCATTTTCGCCTTCGTTTCGGGCGGCGTGTCCCGCTTTGCCCTTTACGGTACAATCCAAGACCATTAAGCCTCTTTCGGCAACTGCCATGTGCATTTGGGTAGGTTCGCCTACTATTCCCAAAGCGATCTTGGGCAAATGCTCTAAAAGTGCCTCAATACCATTTTTTCCGCTAATTTCTTCTTCGGCAGTAGCGGCAAAAATCAAATTAAAAGGCAATTTTTTTTCAAAAAAATACACAAAAACAGCCCACAAACTTACCAAACTTGCGCCCGCATCATTGCTCCCCAAACCGTATAATTTACCCTCCTTTTCCAAAGGCTCAAAAGGATCGAGTGTATAACCCGCATTAGGTTTTACAGTGTCGTGATGCGAATTGAGCAAAATAGTAGGCTTTTTTTCGTCAAAATAAAGGTTTTTTGCCCAAACATTATTCAAATAACGGAAAGTTTTGATTTCTTCTTTTTCCAAAAAAAATTGGATCAAATCAGTTGTTTTGTTTTCTTCAGTACTATAGGAAGGTAAGCGGATCAGCCCTTTGAGCAGTTCGCAAGCGTTTTGATACAAAATTTGAGAATTGTGCATGATTTTTTATTTTATGTATTACATTTGTCAAAGAATCAAATTTTTGTTTTTTATGAAAAATAGTTTGTATATTTTGGCTTTAGTCCTGTTTTTATGGAATTGTAAGAGCGAAGATACGGTTTTACTAAGTGAAAACATCGATTTGCGCGAAGATCGCATCATTCGGGATTATCTAAAGGAAAATAATTTGAGCGCTCAAAAAACGAGTTCTGGCATTTATTACAGAATCACCAAATTGGGTTCAGGCTTGCGAGCAAATATTGGCGATTCGATAGTAGCTGATTACGTTGCGAAGGAAATATATGGACAGATATTCGAAAGTAGCTATATTACCAAAGTTCCTCAAAAATTTCGTTTGGGAGCAAGAAAATCACCAAGTTTGGCTTGGGAAGAAATTCCGAGTTTGCTAACTAAAGGTGAAAAAGCAACTTTTTACGTTCCTTCGGGTCTTGCACGCGAAACAGGTACGAAAAATCAATTTTTCCCTCCACAGGCGGTTATTATTTTTGAGGTCGAATTAACCAATTTGGTCAGGCAGTAGTTTTTAGAATTTTAAAAGACAAATACCATTTTTTTAGAAAATGGTATGCTTCGAATATCAAATAAATAAATCAACATGACAAAAACAGTTCTTATTACAGGTAGTTCAAGCGGGATTGGGCTGGGCATGGCGGAGGCTTTTGCTCAAGCTGGTTACCAAATTATGTTTAACGGTTTGGAAAAAAACGGGGCTGAAATTGCCGCCGAAGTAGGTAAAAAATATGGGGTAAAAACCCATTTTTCAGGAGCAAATTTGCTTTTTCCTGATCAGGTTGTGAGCATGGTTGCCGAAGCCGAAAAACATTTGGGAACGGTCGATGTTTTGGTCAATAATGCGGGAATTCAGTACGTTGCGCCCATTGATGAGTTCCCTACCGAAAAATGGGACGCTATTATTGGGATCAATTTGAGTTCGGCGTTCCACACCTCGAAAGCGGTTTGGAAAGGCATGAAAGCCAAAAATTGGGGGCGCATTATTAATTTGACTTCTGCACACGCCTTGCGCGCTTCGGAATTTAAGGCGGCATACGTAGCGGCAAAACACGGAGTAACAGGACTTACGAAAGTTTTGGCTTTGGAAGGCTCGAAATTGGGCATTACTTGTAATGCAATCTGCCCTGGTTACGTAAAAACGCCTTTGGTCGAAGGACAAATCAAAGATCAGGCAAAGGCACATAATATTTCGGAACAAGAGGTTATTGAAAAAGTTATTTTACTCAAACAGCCCATCAAAGATTTTGTTTCAGTACAAGATATTGGTGCTTTGGCAGTATTTTTGGCTTCTGATGCCGCCCGAATGATGACAGGATCGTCTATTCCTATCGAGGGAGGTTGGACAGCGCAATAAAAAAGTAATAATTTGGCGAACAGAAATGTTCGCCATACTTCAACAGAAGCAAATATGACGGAGGAACACACAAAAAAGCATAGTATTTTATATGTAGATGATGAAGTCGTTAATCTGAATGTTTTTCGCAGCACTTTTCGGCGAAACTATCAGATTTTTGTGGCGCAGTCTGCCCTCGAAGGACTTGAGATTCTGCGCCAGCACAAAATACAAGTAGTAATTACCGACCAGAGAATGCCTGGCATGAGAGGCGTTGAGTTTCTCGAACAGGTTTTTCATGAATTTCCTGATATCAAGCGCATGATATTGACAGGTTTCGCTGATATCGAAGCCATCACACAAGCCATTAACAAAAGCCAAGTATATAATTATATTACTAAACCATGGAACGAAAACGAGTTACGCGCCAAAATAGACAACGCGCTGGAAGCCTTTGACCTGCACCAACATAATAAAGGTTTGCTTAATCACTTGCAAGAGGCGAACCTCAAATTGGAAGAATACGCCCATACTTTGGAAGAAAGAGTACGAGAAAGAACCCAAAAAATAGAAGAACAGCATACTGCTTTATTGATAAAAAATGAGGAAATACGACAAATGAATGCGCATTTGGAAGATAAAGTTACTGAAAGAACCGAAAATTTGCATTTGGCAAATAAAGAATTAGATTTATTTATTTATAGGGCTTCACACGACCTCAAAGGACCCATTGCCACGGTGCTGGGACTTTCTCTTTTGGCAAAAATAGAAGAAAAAACAGGAGCTAATGTTACAGATTATATCGACAAGATCGAAAATATTGCTGCCAAAATGGATAAAACTTTGGTCAAACTTTCCTTGATCAACACCATTAACCAAGAAAATTTATTGATCGAACCCATCAAAATAGTCCAAATTGTTCAAAAAACTTTTGATCGCTTTGCTGAATTAAGCCAATTTTGTGAGGTCGAACTTTCTTGCGATTGTGCCGAAACGCTAACTGTAATTTCTGCCCCTGAACTATTGAGCATGGTTTTCGATAATGTGATCGAAAATGGTATTTTTTACCGTTCGAACGGCAGAAACGGCAAACCTTTCGTAAAAATTAGCTCCGAATCAACGCTTGAAAAATTGCTTATTCGAGTACGTGATAATGGAATTGGGATCGAATCCCAGTACCATGAACTTATTTTTGATATGTTTTTTAGAGGAACAGAAGCCTCGAAAGGTAACGGTCTGGGCTTGTACGTAGCTCGAAAAGCAGTCGAAAAAATAGGTGGAACTATCCATGTAGAAAGTGAAGCCAATAAAGGTACAACGTTTATTATCAGCCTACCTACGATTTAATTTTTTTAAATTTCTTGTTTTTATGACACAATACCCAAAATTATTTATTTTTTCCCTCTTTTTATTCCATTCTTTTTTCATTTTTGCCCAAAAACAAAACCCAAAAGTTCGAACAGGTTTGGAAGTGCTGAAAGCCAGTGGTTTTGAGAAATTGAAAGGCAAAAAAATTGGCTTGGTTACGAATGCCACAGGAGTCGATAATGGTTTGCGTTCGACCGCCGATATTTTTTTTGAAGCCACGAAACTGCAATTAGTGGCATATTACGCCCCCGAACATGGCATTCGGGGTGATTATTCGGCAGGTGAATATGTCGAATTTTATACCGATCCGCACAGCAAACTGCCTGTTTATTCACTTTACGGCAAAACTCGCAAACCTACTGCCGAAATGCTCAAAGGCGTTGAAGTATTGGTTTATGATATTCAAGACATCGGTTGCCGATCCTATACCTACATCAGCACGATGGGCATGATTATGGAAGCCGCCGCCGAAAATAATATTGAAGTCATCATTTTGGATCGTCCCAATCCGCTTGGAGGCTTGCGAATCGAGGGAAATTTGACCGAAGATGATTGCATTTCCTTTGTTAGCCAATTCAAAATCCCTTATTTGTACGGTTTGACTTGCGGCGAATTGGCAGTAATGCTCAACGAAGAAAAAATGTTAGGCAAAAAATGTAAATTGGAAGTGATCAAAATGGAAGGCTGGAAGCGTGCAATGAATTTTGAGGACACAGGACTCGAATGGATTCCAACTTCTCCGCATATCCCGCACCGCAATTCGGCTTATTTTTATCCCGCAACGGGCATTATTGGCGAACTATACCTTGCCTCGATAGGGGTAGGTTATACCCTACCTTTCCAAACTTTTGCGACCGAATGGATTGATGGACAGCTTTTTAGCGAAAAAATGAACGCCCTACGCCTCGAAGGAGTAAATTTTCGTCCTATTTCCTATAAACCTTATTACAGCGTTTCGAAAGACAAAAAAGTACAAGGCGTACAAATCTATATCACTGATTTTGAGAAAGTTAGGCTTTCAGATTTGCAGTTTTACCTTATGCAAGTGGCTTACGAATTATACCCCGACAAAAAAATATTTGAACTTTGCGAAAAAAACCGTTGGGATATGTTCGATAAGGTAAGCGGAAGCAAAAAAATAAGAGAATTGTTTAGCCAAAATTATCGTTTTGAGGACATAAAGGCGTATTGGACAAAGGACGAGCAGAATTTTAAAAAAATTGCCAAGAAATATTGGCTGTATTCAAAATAAACTTAGCCCCAAAATCAACAGTATGCCACCTTTGCAAATCAAAATTATTAACCATTCTTCGAATCCCTTGCCAAGTTACCAAACTGTTTTTTCGGCAGGCATGGATTTGTATGCTTTTTTGGAAAAACCTGTTTTACTCAAACCTTTTGAACGTTTTTTAGTCCCAACGGGCATTATACTCGAAATTCCTGAAGGTTATGAAGGACAAGTACGTCCTCGAAGCGGCTTGGCGTACAAAAACGGAGTTACGGTTCTGAACTCACCAGGAACGATTGATTCGGATTACAGAGGTGAAATCAAAGTGCTTTTGATCAATCTTTCGGAAGAAAATTTTTTCGTTACAAACGGAATGCGGATTGCCCAATTATTGATAAGTCCCTACGTGCGAACCACTTGGGAGCAGGTCGATAGCCTTTCAGAAACGCAAAGAGGCACAGGCGGTTATGGGAGTACAGGGGTTTAAAAAAAATGGAAAATCATGCAGCAAAAACGATATTTTATTACCGCAATCGGGACCGATAGCGGAAAAACTTTGATCAGTGCTTTGCTTTGCGAAGCACTCCAAGCCGATTATTGGAAACCCATACAGGCGGGAAATCCGACCGACCTTTCGACAGTAAAAAGCCTTGTTTCAAACCCAAAAACACAGTTTTTTCCTTCAACTTATGCCTTACAAAAACCCGCTTCACCTCACGATTCTGCCCAAGCCGAAGGCTTGCAGATCGAACTCTCAAAAATCCAAATCCCACAAACCGAAAATGCTTTGATCATAGAAGGCGCAGGCGGGCTTTTAGTGCCTTTAAACGAAAAGGATTTTGTGATCGATATGGTCGATAATTGGCAAGATTCGAACGTAGAAATTATTTTGGTAGCCAATCTGTATTTGGGAAGTATCAATCATACCTTGCTGAGTATCAAGGAATTAGAACGTAGGAATTTGAAAGTAAAAGGCATTATTTTTAACGGAAATTCGAATCCAGAGTCCGAACAAATCATTGCCAAACATTGCCCCTTTCCTATTTTGTTTCATTTGCCTTTTTTGGACAAACCCAATCAAAGTACAGTTGCATTTTGGGCAAAAGCAATGCAGTTTTTAGGCGAATGATAAGCTATTATTGGTATTTTTTGTATATTTGCCAAAAACACAAGTGACGTATGCCTCAAACGCAAGTATTAATTTGTCATTCTTTGGAAGAACTTGATCAAATTGCGAAAAAAATTTTGCATATTTGTTCTCAAGAAAAAATATGGCTGTTTGAGGGTGATTTGGGCGCAGGAAAAACCACTTTGATCAAGGCTATTAGCCGAAATTTGGGTGTCGTGGAAGCCATGAGCAGTCCTACTTTTGGTTTGGTGAATGAGTACCGAAGTCCGCAGGCTACGATTTATCATATTGATTGTTACCGTTTGCGCAATGTACGAGAAGCCGTAGAAATTGGCATTTTTGACTATTTGGATTCAGGAAATTATTGTTTTATAGAATGGGCTGAACGGATTGTTGAAATTTTCGATCCGCCTTATTGGTTAGTCCAGATTCAGACCGAAAACACCGAGCAAAGAACCATAACGCTATCCAAACATGAGTGAAATTTACAAACAAGGGTTTAAAACATTGGCACAGACAAGCAGTCTAATGCACCCGCAAGAAATGCTTATGCAGGTCAAAAGCAACAATCCTCGCTTGTTTATTGGCTTGCCCAAAGAAGACCCGCAAAAAGAAAACCGCATTGCTTTGCGTCCCGAAGCAGTGATGCAACTTGTAAATAATGGTCATGAAGTTTGGATAGAAGCCGATGCAGGCAAAGGTTCGAAGCACACGAATAGAGAATACAGCGAAGTAGGGGCAAAAATAGTCTATTCGCCCGAAGAAGTCTATCAAGCC
>JAAFHK010000162.1 GCA_013297565.1 Cytophagales bacterium | reverse complement strand
TTCGATGTACAAAACAGGAAGGCAATACAAAGAAGCCACCGACATTCTTAAAAATATTTTGGCTACCCAAACCGATCCTGAAAGCGAAATGACACTTAGATGCAACTTTGCTCTGGGATTTATTGCGCTTAAAATGATGGATTTAGACCTTGCCAAATCCTATTTCAAAAAAACCTCTCGAAGTTTTCTCAAATTTGCCTCTAAAGCCGAAATCAAAAAAATCGAACAAATGCTCCAAATGCCCAGTTTGACAAAAGCAAGTGAGTAAAAAAAAAATTGTATTTTTGGATAATTTTTTATCTAAAAATACAAACTATGAAAACATGGCTATTTTTTATTCATTTATTTTTGTCTTTTTCCGTTTTGGGACAAAACCTAACCATAACAGAAAGAGAAATTCGCAATGAATTTTTTGCGATTCGTAAAATTCAAAACCCGCAATCTGTCAAGGAATGGAAAATTCCGCAAGGCGTGAGTAGTTTGGTGGTTCGTATTCCCAAAAATCAAGATTTTACCAATTCTTATTTGACCATTGGGAACGAAAAAATCTTATTAGTAGAAGATCACGATTCAGCGAATGATTTTTCGAAAGTTTCCCAATTATTTTTTGTTTCACCTACCGATCCTGATCGAAGGCTTAGCCTTTTGGCTGATAATTGGAACAATCCGATTGAAATTCATGAGTTTTCTGCTCCGCCTTTTTCCCAAAATGTCATTGCTGATCAAAATTTAGGTAAAAATACGGCACGAACAGAGGATTGCGATTTTCCTAACACCATCAAACAAAGCACGTGGCGCACAGGCTTAAAACCTCCTGCCGAACTCCCTTCCAGCACGCAAGTACGACACGTAATTGTGCATCATGCCGCAGGTTCTAATTCCGCAACTGATTACATCTCGGTTATCCGCAATATTTACCTTTTGCATACCGAATCGAACGGTTGGAATGATGTCGGTTATAATTTTTTGATTGCCCAAGACGGGACTATTTTCGAAGGGCGAGATGGACAAAATGTAACCACTACGGACAATGTTACAGGGGCGCATTTTTGCGGAAAAAATCAAAATACTATGGGAATCTGTCTTTTGGGCAATTACGAAACGGCTGGGGTGAAGCCTACGGAAGCTACTTTGCAGTCTTTGGGGAAACTCATTGCTTGGAAACTGAAGAAAGAAAATTTGAATCCTTTGGGAGAAAATACGCACAGTGGCGGAGCATTAAAAACCATTAGCGGACATCGGGACGGCTGTAGTACGGATTGCCCTGGCACCAATACATACGCACTTTTGAGCCAAATTAGGACTGAAACACTGCGTTATTGTACCATTTTGGCAAATGAAAGTCTTGAGGAAAACACACCTATTATTTTGTACCCAAATCCTACGCGAAATACATTTTCTTTGAAAAATAATATTTTGCAAATTCAAAATTTGGAATTGTATGACGCTTGCGGTCGGAAAATGAAAGTTTGGGAAAAACCACAAGCCATTTATTCCGTTTCCGAATTGCCAAAAGGGATTTACTTACTGCGAATCCAAACCGAAAAAGGGGAAAAAATAGAAAAATTGTTGGTTGAGTAAATAAAAAATCCTATAAGGTTTTAAAAACCTTATAGGATTTAATAATTTTTTTGGAAATTACCCTCTACACATCAAACTTGATTCCTTGTGCCAAAGGCAAACTTGTACCGTAGTTCATGGTATTGGTTTGACGGCGCATATAGGCTTTCCAAGCGTCTGAACCCGATTCTCGCCCTCCACCTGTTTCTTTTTCTCCGCCAAATGCACCGCCAATTTCCGCACCCGAAGTCCCAATATTGACATTGGCAATGCCGCAATCCGATCCCCAAGCCGCCAAAAATTGTTCGGCTTCGAGCATATTATTGGTAAAAATGGAAGAAGAAAGTCCTTGTTTTACGTTGTTTTGGATCGAAATAGCTTCGCTTACTTCGCCCGAATAGCGAATGAGGTACAAAATGGGGGCAAAAGTTTCGTCTTGCACTATTTCGTATTCGTTACGGGCTTCGACCAAAGCAGGCATCACATAAGCTCCGCCTTTGTATTTTTCACTTTCAAGAACTTCGCCACCATAAAACACTTTTGCTCCTTCTTTTTGGGCTTTTTCGAGCGCATTTCGGAAGGCTTTAAGTGCCTCTTGATCGATAAGGGGTCCGACTAACGTTCCGCTTTCCAAAGGATTGCCGATAGGGAGTTTTTTATAAATATCGACCAGACGTTGTTTGATGTTTTCATACAGCGAATCATGGACTATCAAACGGCGCGTACTGGTGCAACGCTGTCCGCAAGTGCCGACTGCCCCGAAAACTGCCGCCCGAACTGCCATTTCGATATTTGCCGAAGGCGTAATAATAATGGCATTGTTGCCGCCCAATTCGAGCAAAGACCTGCCCAAACGCCCACCAACTACTTCGCCAACTTTTTTGCCCATGCGAGTCGAACCCGTTGCCGAAACCAAAGGCACACGATGGTCTTTCGACAGGGCTTCGCCAATGGTATAATCGCCGATGATCAAATTGAAAATACCTTCTGGCAAATTGTTTTCTTTCAAAACCTCATTGACGATATGTTGGCAAGCAATGGCACACAAAGGTACTTTTTCGGAAGGTTTCCAAACGCAAACGTCCCCGCAAACGGCGGCAAGCATCGAATTCCAAGCCCAAACCGCTACGGGGAAATTGAAGGCGGAAATAATGCCGATCACGCCAAGTGGGTGATACTGTTCGTACATACGGTGATCGGGGCGTTCGGAGTGCATAGTCAAGCCGTAGAGTTGGCGGGAAAGCCCGACCGCAAAATCACAAATATCGATCATTTCCTGTACTTCGCCTAAGCCCTCTTGTAGGATTTTGCCCATTTCCAAAGTAACCAATTTTCCCAAAGGTTCTTTGTATTTGCGGAGTTTATCGCCTATTTGCCGTACAATTTCGCCTCTTTTGGGAGCAGGCACGTGCCGCCAAGTCGCAAAGGCTTCTTGGGCTTTTTGCATCACAGTTTCGTAGTCGGCAAGCGTAGCCATACGCACCGTAGCCAAGACCTCCCCATCGATAGGCGAGTGGATAGTGCGTGTAGCCGTATTTTTGTCGGTAGCCTTGTCGCCCCATTGCAAACCCGTACTGTAGGCAGGATTCGAGTCCTGAATGCCCAAAGTCTGCAATATTTGTTTGATCTCTGAATTGGTCATGATAATAAAAAAGGTAAAGTTTGGATTTTTGAAAATGAAATAGGTTTGTAGGGCGAACATTCTTGTTCGCCACAAAAACGAACAAGAATGTTCGTTTTACGAAAAAAACAATTTAGTTTTAGTATATTAAGGCTACAATTTTTTCTTAATTGCCCAAAATTTTAAGATATTTTTCTAAACTTAATTTTACTTTTTCGACAATAAATTGTATAAAATCATTATTTTCTTGTTTTTTTTGTGTCCTTGTGGTAAAAATTTGCACACTTTCCAAAGCGTCATAATACGCCATTCGAGTTTCGTAATCCCCCCCAATAATTGCCAAAGGGAAACCATGTTGCAATAAAATCAGGTTCATCACCAATCTCGCCGTTCGCCCATTACCATCAATAAAAGGGTGAATGGTAACCAAACGTTCGTGCATTTCGGCACTCAAAACTACAGGGTGCAAAACCGCTTTTTTTTGTTCATAAAACACGAAATACTGCTCCATCAGGCTCGGTACTTCGTAAGGTTGCGGTGGTGTGTGCTTGCTTCCCGCAATCAAAACAGGCACAGTGCGGTATTTTCCTGCATTTTCCCGATCTATGCCATGCAAAACCAAAGCATGAATCTGTTTGAGTATATATTCCGAAAAATCAACTTTTTGGCTCACCAAATCCTCGACCAATAAAATAGCTTCTTTATGATTAATTGCTTCCAAATGCTCTCGCAAACTTTTCCCGCTGATTGTAATTCCCTCATTCACAACCATTTGCGTTTCCCGCAAAGTAAGTGTATTGCCCTCGATCCGATTGCTTTCGTACAAAAATTCGATTTCGAGCGCCTCCCGAATCGTTCGATTATCCAATTCCGTTCGCAAACGATCCAATCGGATTTTTAATTGGTCGATTTCCAATAAAAGGGTTTCGAGGGACATGGGGTAAAAGGTTGATTTTTAATTTTTAGAAACAGGTTAATAAAATTTTTTCAATAATTGCCTCATTGCCAATAGGTTGTCGGAATGGAATAAGTAGTTTTTGGGAAAAATAGTTTTAACAATATGATTATTAAGTATCATTGTAATTCTATTTTTCCTGTTTTTAAAACGTCTTTTATTGACAAAATTTTAGGAAAACCCTTTTTCTGTAACTTATCCAAATATTTTTTTAGTGTTTTCCCTTTTATGTTATTTTCCCAACAAATAATTAAATGACATTTAAGTTTACTTTTGGAAAGGTGATTATGTTTGATAAAATTATGGCTTTTGAACTCAAACTCTACATTCATATCAGTGTATTTTTTATCTTTTCCTATGTTTAGAATTTGCAAAACTCCATCAGGATATGCCTGACGGATAACCTTGATAGATTTGAAAGAAATTTCTTTTTCATGAAAAATAAAAGGTCTTTGTTTTATCAGATGAAACAAACAACAAAATAAGCCTACTAAACCTTGTTCATCAACAGGCTCATGCCTAAAAATTTCGGTTACATCGAAATAATCTGATTGTAAATCATTGCCATAATAAATAGGTTCGTTATCATCTTCATTATAATCAACATTTTGATACGTTGATTCAGTTACACTACTAAGTATTTTTTGTGAATTTCTCTTTTCATTCTTATCTTCTTGTTTTTGTTCAACAAGTTCTTTTAATAAGTTATTCGCATCTTCGTCATTTTCTATTCCGACATTTTCTGCTATTGTTGAAATAGCTTGAATTTCGCCACTTTCAACATCAGCTCTTAATTTACTCACATCTTTTTTTACATTGTTACCCTCAGTAAATATTTCTGTTTTGAGGACTTGTCGTTCTGTTTGATAGTTATTAATTGCTTTCAAAATTACATCACGATTTTTTTCACTCAAATCCATAATAAGTTTAAGGTGTGATACCAATATTTGCGGATTCAAGTCTTGTTTATTTTTTCCGAATTTATCCCATAATTTAATATAAGAATTAGCCTTACTTTCACTAATATTTAAGGCTTTCGTTACATATTCACCAAAAAAGTTGTACAAAGGTCTTCCTTTTAAATCCTTTTCTTCTTCATATTTTTTTTGTTTTTTATATCTAAAAGAGTACAACCTGCTTTAATAGCGGCTTTACCCGAATTTTCATCGAGAGAAATAAGAGTAATTAACTCTTTGGTAATTTCTTTTAAAGTTTCCATGTTGAAATAATATTTAAAAATTTTCAAACCTGATATAAAAATTCCCCTCAAAAAAGCACCATAGGTGCGATCCGTTGGTAGCCTAATTTTATGCCCCTATTCCGAAAAGCCCTGCAAGGGCGGTACTTCACAAGGTTTCGCCTACACAGGGCTTTTTTCTAAAAAACATCTTATTTTTCTACCAAGGGTTTCACGCCCAAAGGCTCTTTTTGATAAGATTGCTTCGGAACAACATATGCCAATCCCACAAAGGTAATCCTTTTCAGGTTTTTAGGAATAAGTTTTTGGCTTGTTTTTCCGAAATCCGCAAAAAAATATGAAATTAGCGCCGAAAAAAATTTTGTTCGTAAAAAACCATTTTTCTAAAAATATGAAAGTCAAATTAGTTGCGATTTTATACGCTATCACCATCTGTACGGGTTTCCAGCGTCAGCCCAATAAAAATACTCCCGCACCCGACCCGATAGTGATGGAAATTGGCAATTTGAAAGTGTCCTTGGGCGAGTTCAAATTTGTTTATGAAAAAAATAATTTGGGCGACAAAAACGCTTATACCGCCAAGAGTGTCCAAGATTATGTCGACTTGTTTGTCAAATTCAAACTCAAAGTTCAGGAAGCCCTCGACCTGAAGCTCGATGCCGCCGCCGACTACAAACAGGAATTGGAAGTATATCGCAAGCAATTAGCCCGACCGTATCTGACTGAAAATAAGGTAAGTAACGATTTGGTCAAACAGGCTTACGAACGGTTGAAAGAGGAAATTAACGCTTCGCACCTGATGGTTGCGGTAGGGCAAAACGCTTCGCCCTTCGATACTTTGGTGGCGTATAATCGGATTATGGATTACAGAAAACGGATTTTGGCGGGTGAGGATTTTGAGAAATTGGCTCAAGCTGAATCGGACGACAAATCGGCGAGGGAAAACAAAGGAAATTTGGGCTATTTTACGGCTTTGCAAATGGTTTATTCTTTCGAAACTGCCGCCTACCAAACGCCTGTCGGCAAAATATCGACTATTGTTCGCACCCGCTACGGTTATCATTTGATCAAAATTAACAACAAACGCAAATCGAACGGCTCGATCAAGGTTGCCCATTTGATGTTGAGTTTGCGAAATGCCAAAAACCAAACCGATTCGGCTGAAGTGTTGAAAAAAATACAGGCAATAGGGGATCGCTTGAAAAAAGGCGAAGATTGGCATTCTCTCTGTTCCCAATTTTCCGAAGATGGCACTTCGCGCGCCAAAGGAGGCGAACTCGAATGGTTTACCGCAGGCAATATGATTCCTGCTTTCGAAGATGCGGCTTTCAAACTTGCCAAAAACGGACAAGTTTCCGAACCCGTCCTCACGCAGTACGGTTGGCATCTGATCCGCCTTATCGAACGAAAAGGCATTGAACCTTTCGAGAAATT
Source organism: Cytophagales bacterium (assembly GCA_013297565.1). Taxonomy (GTDB): domain Bacteria; phylum Bacteroidota; class Bacteroidia; order Cytophagales; family Thermoflexibacteraceae; genus JAAFHK01. The sequence continues at coordinate 2,289 of JAAFHK010000162.1, read as the reverse complement.
AGAACCTATTTTGACTCAAAAAGTCTTGAAAGACGACCGTTCGGAACTCAACAGAATGGTTTTGATCAACCGCCTGAAGCGCGAAAATAATTTTAAGGAATACGCTGAAAGTTTGATGCTTTTTTCGAAATACGTCAATCCGACCTTGCTTCAAGGAAAATGGAGTTTTGGAAAAAATAATGTTGAGTTGCGCCCTGTGCTTTTCGAGATCAATGGCGAGGAAAAATATAGCGTGCATGATTTCTTCGAGTTCGTGGAGGGTGCGCAAAAAGAACAACCCGAAGGCAGTTCGCCCGAAGTGTATTTGTCGAATTTGTATAGGATTTATGTAGATCAAAAATTGATCGAATACGAAGACAAACATTTGGCGGAAAAACACAAAGAGTTTAAGTATTTGTATGACGAATACCGCGAAGGCATTTTGCTTTTCAAAATTATGGAACAAAATGTTTGGGCAAAAAGTCTGGTTGATGAAGCAGGTTTGAAAACATTTTTTGCTCAAAATCAAGAAAAATACCAGTGGAAAAGTCGGGCTAAGGCGGTGATTTACAGCCTCGAAAACGAATCAATTTTGGCAAAAATACAGGAAGAAAGTCGAAAAGAACTCTACCTGAACGAAGCCATGCCTGTGCCTGCGACCGTTTTTTCTGATCAAACCGTAGAACTAAAAGATGCGGAAAAGCACAATTTGGATCAATTAGCGGCTTTTTTGTTGAACGACACCTTGAGTGTGGTCGAGTTGCGGGGGTACGCTTCGGCAAACGAAAAAGTTGAGTTTGCCATACGCCGCATCGAAATGATCAAACAATATTTGATGAATAAAGGCGTACCTGCTCGTAGAATCGCCGAAAACAATCGTGGACAAATCCCAAGCAATGCTTTTCCTGCGGTGCAAAACGGTCGGGTAGATTATTTGATTTTTTCGAAAGCCAAAAAAACGCTTGAAACACAGTTCAACAAAACCAATCCTTTGGCTTTGAAAATTACTGAAGGTACGTTCGAACAAGGCGCAAACGACATTTTGAACAAGGCAAAATGGCAAACAGGCGAACAAAAAATTATGGATCAGGGACGAACTTATTGGATCGTGATCGAGGAAATTTTGCCGCAAGGCACTAAAAAACTCGAAGAAGTCAAAGGTGCGGCAATTTCCGATTACCAAACCTATTTGGAAGCCGAGTGGATCAAATCTTTGAAAGAAAAATATAAAGTGGTGCTTAATGAACAGGAAATCAAGAAACTGATCAAAGGGTAAAATAAAAAATGCTAAGTGCTTCTGCGTAATTATCCGACACTTTAAAGGTGTCGGATAATTTTGATTACTTTTTTGGAAAAAAACACTCATCTTTATTAAAGTTTATGAACAAATTATATCGTACCCTTTAGGATGCGGTTAAGCACTTGATTTTCAATAAATTACAAACACCCTAAAGCGCATTATACAAATTATTCATACACTCTATTGGAAATAATAGGTCAGATTTCTTTTTTTGGGTTTAAAAATAGCATTTGTAAATTTTTTACTATACTCAAAACTCTTATAAATTACACATTTTAAAAATTGTAAAATATTGATTTTCAACCTTGTAAGGTCTTTAAGACCTTACAAGGTTATACAGTTTTTAGTATAAAAACAATGATGAGCAAAAAATTAATTTATTTATCAATTTGCCTTTTTAGCCACGTGTTTGCATTTGCTCAAAATGATAAACAGGAGTTTGTTTCGACTGATATTGAAAATTTTTGGCTTGCTTATGAAAAAATTATTTCCACCAAAGACAGCCTCGAACAAGGCAGATACCTTCAGGAATTCTACCTCAAAAAAGGATCAGATGGTTTGAAAAGTTTGATTGAAGTGCGTAATTATTCTGAAAAAGAATTAATTGACGCCATGATTCAATATCCTAAATTTTGGGTGTCTTTAAAGCCTAATACTCTGAATGTCAAAGAGTTATATCCAGAAATAGAAGCTGATATTCAAAAACTCAAACAGGCTTATCCGAATTTAAAACCTTCCACAATCTATTTTTCATTTGGAGCATTTCGGACAAACGGAACGATACAAGGGAATCGGGTTTTAATTGGGAGTGAAATGGTTTTGGCAGACAATACTACGATCATAAACGAATTGCCTGAAGTGCGGCAAGCGTACTATCAAGAATATAGGTTAATCGCACCAAATTTGGGCAATTTGTGAAAAAAACATCAACTTTGTTGCATGATTTGGCAAAATTTTTTTTCAGAAGTACCCGATTTCAGGATAGAAAGAGGAAAGCTTCATCTTTTATC
>JAAFHK010000161.1:6969-9070 GCA_013297565.1 Cytophagales bacterium | reverse complement strand
TACGAGTGATTAATGATGCGCGCTATTCGAGGATTCCTGTTTATAATGAGAGCATTGATAATATCGAGGGCTTTCTTTATATCAAAGATTTATTGCCTTATTTGGACAAAAACGCTGATTTCAAATGGCAAACGCTGATTCGCCGCCAAATTTTTGCTATTCCTGAAAACAAGCGCATCTCCGCACTCATGCGCGAATTTCAAGAAAAACGAGTCCATATTGCGATAGTCGTAGATGAATACGGCGGGATTTCGGGCTTGATCACGCTGGAGGATATTATTGAGGAGATTGTGGGCGAAATTAATGATGAGTTCGATACCCATGAGGTTGAATTTCAACCGATTGACAACCAAACTTTTGTTTTTGAGGGAAAAACCTCCTTGCATGATTTTTGTAAAATTGTGCATTTGGAACAACATATTTTTGATGAAGTAAAAGGCGAAAATGAATCACTTGGTGGGCTTTTGTTAGAACTTTTTTCAAGGATTCCAAATAAGGGCGAACAGATTTCTTACAAAGATATTGTTTTCATCATCGAAGAAGCCGACAACAGACGAGTGCGTAGGGTTCGTGTCTTGTTATCGAGAGTTGTGCCGTCCAAAGAATAATAAATAAAGTTTATGAATAAATCTGTAGCATACCCTTCAGAGTGTGCCAATGTGTTGATTTTCAAGTTATTAGAAACACCCTAAAGGGCGTTTTACAAATTATTCATGACCTTTAATATAGCAAAATATGATGTTTATGCACAACCAAATTTTGAATAAAGCGCAAACCTTGCAAAAAATCAAACGTTTGGCTTATCAAATTTACGAACACAATTTTGGTGAAGAAACGATTATTTTTGCAGGAATCCACGAAAACGGCAAACGTCTGGCTGATCGTCTGCAAATTGATTTTCAACAAATTTGCTCCATTCGTACGGAGAGTCTTAGCCTTTATCTTGACAAATTTGCTCCCCAGCAAAGTTCAATTTCATTGGATTATGATGTGGATTTATTGGAAAATAAAACAATTCTGCTCGTTGATGATGTCCTAAACACAGGTCGAACGCTTGCCTACAGCCTCAAGCCTTTTCTAAATAAGAAGATCAAAAAGTTACAAACCGTTGTGCTGGTGGATCGCGGACACCGTCTTTTTCCTGTAACCGCCGACTTCGTAGGTTATGCCCTTTCGACTACAGTTTTACAGCACGTCAAAGTGGTTTTGAATAAAGAAGAAGAATTTGGCGTATATTTGTATTAGTTTTGATCAACTTTCGTATTTTCTGTAGAAAAAAATTACACCTTAATTATCATGAACATTCACAAAGAAGGCTATCCTACCCTGTTTTTAGCAACCGCTTTGCTTGGTACGCTTAATATTTTGCTGTACCAATTTCTGCCGACTCAAGTCATTCTCCAAAACGTGGTTTTGGTCTTGAGTATCCTTATTTTCTTTTTTTTCCTCCAATTTTTCCGCAACCCTGCCGTTCATACCCAAGCCAAACCCAATGAACTGATCGCACCCGCAGATGGAAAAGTGGTCGTAATTGAAAATACCTACGAAAAAGAATACTTAAAAACGGAATGCACCCAGATTTCGATTTTTATGTCGCCTATAAACGTCCATGTGAACAGAAGCCCAATAGCGGGAATCGTCCGTTATGCCAAATATCACGCAGGAAAATATTTGGTAGCTTGGCACCCCAAATCAAGCACCGAAAACGAACGAACCACGATTGTGGTCGAACATGAAAACGGTACAAATATTCTTTTCCGACAAATTGCTGGGGCTTTAGCGCGGCGAATCGTGTATTATGTGGCTGAAAATCAAGTAGTTCGGCAAGGTGAGGAATTTGGTTTTATCAAATTTGGTTCGAGAGTCGATATTTTTGTACCACTTGGCACAAAAATTCACGTAAAAATGGGCGACAAAACCAAAGGCGGAGAAACCATTATTGGGGAATTGGTGTAAATTTTTAAAAAAAAATGCCTTTGCGGGTGAAGATATCGCAAAGGCATGAATATCTTTTTAGCTAATCTGAAACAAGTTTTACAAAAGACTAAATAAAAATGGGAAACTATAAACCTGATAAATATAATTCGCTTTCCCCCTATCT
>JAAFHK010000161.1:0-6959 GCA_013297565.1 Cytophagales bacterium | reverse complement strand
GATTTATTGAAAATCATTTTCAATGCAAAAGAACTCCGAAGGTTTGATCACGAAGATGGCAAAATTGCTCATATAGAGTTAAAATTGGACGATACGGTGATTATGCTTAGTGATAGTACCGAAATGTATCAAGCCAATAAAACCATGTTGCATATTTATGTGCCTGATGTTCTTAAAACTTTTGACTTAGCCATAAAAAATGGTTGCGAAATAATCGAAAAACCTACCAATAAACAAGGTGATCCCGATACAAGAGGTTCTTTTTACGATTACGCAGGTAATTATTGGGCGATAAGCACACAAATTAATTAGGATCGGTGGGGCTTAAGCCAGCGATCCTACCAATTTTCCATACAAATCAAATTCTTGGGCTTCGGTAATCTCGAGCTCCGCAAAATCTCCCAAACGAATGTATGTATCTTTTTCGGCTTTGACCAGAACCTCATTATCCACTTCGGGCGAGTCCGATTCGGTTCTACCAACATAAAAACCGCTTTCTTTGCGATCAAAAAGCACTTTTAAGCGTTTGCCAACTTTTGTTTGGTTTTTTGCTAAAGAAATATCCTGTTGCAAATCCATAACCGCTTCCAAGCGTTCAGCCTTAGTTTCTTCAGGAACGTCATCTTCAAAACTGTAGGAATGCGTATTATCTTCGTGCGAATAAGTGAAAACGCCCAAACGATCAAATGCTTGTTTTTCAACAAAATCCATCATTTCTTCAAAATCCTGTTCGCTTTCCTGCGGATGTCCTACGATCAAAGTGGTTCGAATCGCAATTTCAGGGATTCGTTGGCGAATCGTATCGAGCAGTTGTTCAGTTTTTTGGCGGGTAATTCCTCTGCGCATCAGCTTCAACATAGAATCCGAAGCGTGCTGTAGCGGCATATCCAAATATTTGCAAATAGTTGGTTTTGAAGCAATTACGTCAAGCACTTCTAAGGGAAAACCCGAAGGATAAGCATATTGGAGTCTGATCCACTCGATTCCCTCTACGTCTGCCAAACGGTTCAACAGTTCGTCAAGATTTCGTTTTTTATACAAATCCAAGCCATAATAAGTGAGGTCTTGGGCTATCAAAATCAATTCTTTTACGCCATTTCTTGCCAAATTTCGAGCTTCCAAAACCAAATCTTCCAGTGATTTGGAAAGATGCTTGCCTCTCATGATCGGAATAGCGCAAAAAGAACAAGGGCGGTCGCAACCTTCCGAAATTTTCAGGTAAGCGTAATGTTTCGCAGTGGTAATGAGGCGTTCGCCAACCAATTCTGCTTTGTAATCTGCTTTGAATTTTTTGAGCAAAAGTGGTAAATCCCTTGTCCCAAAATAAGCATCGACTTGCGGAATTTCTTTTTCCAAATCGTCTTTGTAACGTTGTGATAAACAGCCTGTTACGTAAAGTTTGTCGATTTGTCCGTTCTCTTTTGCGTCAGCAAAACGCAAAATGGTATCAATCGATTCCTGTTTGGCTCGGTCGATGAACCCGCAAGTATTAATAATGATAATATTGGCATCATCTTGTGCCGATTCGTGAACGGCATTGATCGAATTGCCTTTGAGTTGGGTAAGCAAAACCTCCGAATCGACCAGATTTTTCGAACAACCCAAAGTAACAATATTGACTTTATCTTTTTGATTTCCTTTAGTTTTCAATTTTTGTCATGTTTTATCCTACGAATTGGGGCAAAGATACATAATTTTCGAAATTATTACTGAAACTAAATTGGTTTTGGTCGTAAAACGAAGTTCTTGTTCGTTTTTGTGGCGAACAAGAATGTTCGCCTTACAAAACCATTCGTTGATTGAGTATAAATGCTTGGGAATTTTGGATCAAATGTAATAATTTCATTTTTGACAATTTTTATTTTTTCTCCTCAAAAAATTGCAAGATTGCCGCCAAAAGCAAACTTCTTGGGCGATCCCGCAAAAGGGTTTCGAAGGGAAAACCCAAAGCCACGACTCTGTATTTTTCTTTGTAGGCTACTGCCGCACTTTTGGTGTTTTCGGCATAGCGCAAAATGGTCATTGCCGAAGTGCTGTCGGCAGGTTCGAGGGCATTGGGGTTTTCCGTTATATAGGTTTCCGAATCGGCTATTCCTTGCGTATTAACTTGATAATCAGCTTTTTGCAAACTAAATTTGGGATTAGCTTCCGCCAAAGTTCCGCTACTTTTTACCGCAAAATCGGTTCTCCATTTCAGTTTCAAAACTTTTGTCCCAAACAAAACATCGGGATCGTTTTTCTTTTTTCCTTTAAATAAATCCGTCCCAATGTATGCCCCCGAAACCAATAAATTTCCGCCTTTTTCCAAATAATTCCGCATAGCGGTTTGCGTTTTGGGCGTAAAAGTTTTGAAAAGTCTTTCTTGTTTTTTATAAAAAAATATTTCCTTTTCCTCCCCAAAAATCCAATCTACTATTTTATAATTTTCCAAATTGACCAAACCTTCCTCGACTGCCTCGTCCGAACTTGAGGCAAATGACCGATTATTGGCATAAAATGCCTTGCCATGCACGTAAATATTATCAAAATTATTGCCTTTCAGGATTTTTCCTTCGTGGTCTGCATGGCTTGCCCCATGCCCTGGAGCATCATCGTCAAGCCATTCCGATTTCGGGTCAAAATCATATTGCGAACCAATAAAATCCAAACGGACTCCTTCGGGAACGCCCTGATCTTCCCAATCTGCAAAACCCCAAAAATCCTTTTTTTCGACCGTAGCGGGAGCAGAAATTCGGTCGAAACCATTGACTATCAAGGCAGTAGGAAATACATCATTGCGATAACACAAGCTCACAATTTCGCTGTCCATGCTTTCTCCGCCTGCGTTCAGTGCCGTAATTTTGAAACTGTAGAGTTGGTTTGCTTGCAAATTATTGAGGATAAATTCAGGTTTTTCGACCACTACGCCTTGGTCAAAGCCCGAATCGTTCATGCGAGTATAAATTCGGTAGCGTTCAGGTTTGGCAGAGGCTTCGAGGCTGTCTAATTGCGGTTTCCACGCTATTTTGGCAGTTTTTGAGTCCAACAATTGGCTGTGCAAATGCGTAACAGGGAGGGGAGTTACGGCATAATCCGTTCCATGTTGATACGCCAAAAACTTTAAAATGCCTTTATAAATCGAACGGCTGACCGTAAAACGAAAACGGGGATCGAGCGCAAATTTTTCGTCCTCGAAATTGTGGTGAGAAAGCAGTTCGAGCAAAACCGCAGGAACGCTTGGGCGCATGGCTTCGTTGTATTCCCTGTCCCAGATTGGGCGTTTGTTCCATGTGCTATCGTGCTGATTACGAATGTCTTGCACAATTTCCGTTTGCAATATATCCCCAAAATCGCGGTTCGCCATGCGGGATTGTCCGTTCGGAAATTTGCGTTCGTGGGTAAGCGTACTGACGATCATGAGTGTGCCAACCGTAGAACTATCCCTTGTCGTGCCTGCGTCCGTATGAAAAGCCACCGAAAGATCGACAGGAATGCCCAAACCTTGCCAACGGGCGGGATTTTGGGCGTTAAAATATTTTCCGCCACGCAAATAATTTACCCACCAACCTCGACTTTGGTAATCGTCCTTGTAATCGTCTTGGTCTTTGGAAAGGTTATAAACCGTATCGGGAAATCCCGCAAATTGCAAATAATAGCGTGCCGCTTCCAAATATTTGGCTTTTTGGCTTACCTGCCCAAACCGTTCGACCACACCCATGCCCCCGCCAAACCGCAGCGCATCTGTCGAAATATATGTTTTTCCATCACCTTTGTTTGTGAGCAAAACACTTCCTTTTTCCGCATTTTTGCCTTTTTTGAAAGGAAATTTCCCTAAATAAATCCAAGTTCCGCCCCCAATTTGTTGATTTACCAAAAACTCGGCTTTGCCTCCCTCATAAAAAACCGTATAATGGGCATCTGTAGTGTTTTCGGGGGCGGCTTTGTAGGAAATATACACCGCATATTCGCCATTTTCGGGAATTTCGGGTGTGTAACGGACTTGTGCCTTGCCTTCGGTTTCGGTGCGAATTTGGCGATACGTACCCGCCCTAAAAGGATTAAAATTGCCTTTATAGGGCATATTTTCTACTGAAAATCCTTTTTCTGTAGCTGTTTTCCATTTTTCTTTCCCATTTTTTTCCAAATAAATACCTTTCGTCAGACCTTCAGTCAGGCTTCTTTTTTCACGATCATTGTCAATAATTACCTCATTTTTTTGCCAATCTCTTTCTCTGGGTAGCCACGTATTTGCCCCTGCGCGTTCGAGCATGGGCGTAAGGTATTGTAGGACAAAACTCATGGGCAGTAAATCCTCTAAAGTCCCAAAATTGCGCGCCCTTTGCCATTCCCAACGCAAGAGTTCTTGTTCGTAATAATACCCATGGCTATGCCACAGGGCAATATTTCTATTTTGCAAACCCTTGTTTATCAAATTGTTATTATTTTTTTTACGCACTACAGGCAAAACAAAAGGTTCGTTTCGCGGGAATCGGGTGCTATCTTTAGGCTGTTTTTTTCGATAAATATTAGGGACTAAATCCTCAAGGGCGGTTTGATTGGTCAATAAACTAATTTTGTATTTTTCGTATTTTTTTCCAAATTTCATTTCTACATTTTTCTGAATAATTTTATAGCAAGACTCGACATCATTTTCCCGCCACGCGCGGTGGCTTAGTTGCCGATTGGCAAAGACTTTGATTTGTAGCGCTGTCGAATCAGTTCGAACCGAATCCACACCTATTTTTCCTAAAATTGGGTAGCTTTGACTCACCGTTTGGAAAGCCGTAGCAAAAAAGAGGGAAAGATTGTTTTGGGCAAAAAGCGGAAAGGAAAGGAGCAAGAAATACGAAAATAATAATTTTTTCATTTTTTAAAGCTATTTTTTTGTAAATTGGAAATACAAAGGTAAGTATTTTACAAAAAAAATAAAAAAACAAAAAAGATATTGTAAAAGCTGAAAAATTAGCTCTGCTTTTTTATTAAACAATCCACCAATTCCATTAATTTCTGTACTTTAGTTTCGGCTTTTTTGACCGAACTAATCTTTTTGATCCAATTTTCCTGCTCGCTTTCGCTAAGGGAAACGAAAGTTTCATACACATTTTCGATCTGCTGAAGCGTACTGCTTATTTCTTCGGGAATTTCCAAAGCGGAATGGTTGGCATAGAGAATTACCTGCACCCAATCACCCACTTTTTTCTTGATTTTTTTCCGAATTTCGGCTCTGACAGGCAAAAATAAATTTCCATTGCCCATGGGCATGAGGCTGTAACGCTTGAGTTCGAAGCCGTCTATGCTTCCCCGTACTTTTACCCAACCAAAATAGGAGTGCGGATCGGGCTGAATTTCAGGCAGTTCCGTATAAGTCCAAGCGCCTTTTCCCGCCATTTTTTTGAGTTCGTAAAGTCCATTTACTAAAGGCGTTTGCATATTTTTTGTCAAAAAAAGGTTCTCAAAAATGCAATACTTGACAAAAATAAAGAAAGAATAGGAAAAATCTACTTATCTTTGTCCATGTATTTGATCAAATTGTTATTTTTACAACCGTAAATTAAGTTTTTTCGCTAAACTTTGTATCCTTTATTCGAGTTATATCAAAAAAAATTACTAATTCATTTCGATTGTCGAGCAAGAACCATGTCAGAGAATAAAAATAGTTTTTTCCCAAAAGGTAATAATTACCAAATTTGGTTATTAATTGCTTTAGTGCTTACGATTGTAGGACTTACCTATTTTAACAAAACCAATGCGGCTTTAGAAATTACGCAGAAGCGTTTTCAAAATATGCTTTTAAACGGCGAAATCCGAGAGATTGTGATCGTCAATGAGCAGTTTGTCGAGATTACACTTACCGTAGAAGCGGTTAGCAAACCGATCTATCAGCAAGAAATGACCCAACGCAGTCCTTTTACGGTGGTTCAGGGTCCTCATTACCGTTTCCAAATTATTTCTGCCGAAACTTTTAGGCAAGATTTGGAAAAAATGCAGACGAATGTAGAAGAAACGAAGCGTTTGGGTTACAGAGTCGATACTCGAACGGATTTTAATAGCATTTTTTATAGCTGGGGCTTATTTTTACTTTTAGTGTTGGGTTTTTATTTCCTGATGCGCCGCATGACGAACGGAGCAGGTGGCGGACAAATTTTTAATATTGGTAGATCGAAAGCTACCCTTTTTGATGCGGAAAATAAAGTCAAAATTACTTTTGCGGACGTAGCAGGGCTGGACGAAGCCAAAGAGGAAATTCAAGAAATTGTTGATTTCTTAAAAAATCCTTCAAAATATACCAATTTGGGCGGAAAAATTCCTAAAGGAGCATTATTGGTAGGACCTCCTGGCACAGGAAAAACCCTTTTGGCAAAAGCTGTAGCAGGCGAGGCGGGGGTTCCCTTCTTTTCGCTTTCAGGTTCGGATTTTGTCGAAATGTTTGTGGGCGTAGGGGCGGCGCGGGTGCGGGATTTGTTCCGACAAGCCAAAGAAAAAGCCCCTTGTATTATTTTTATTGACGAAATTGATGCGATTGGACGTTCGAGAGGGCGAGGACAAATACAAGGCAATAATGACGAAAGAGAAAATACGCTAAATTCGCTTTTGGTTGAAATGGACGGTTTTGGGACAGATTCGGGGGTGATTATTTTGGCGGCTACGAACCGTCCCGACGTACTCGATACGGCTCTGTTGCGTCCTGGGCGTTTTGATCGCCAAATCAGTGTGGATAAACCCGATATTATTGGTCGTGAAGCTATTTTTAGGGTGCATTTGACTCCGCTTAAACTTTCTACGAACGTAGATTATATGAAATTGGCGGCACAAACGCCAGGTTTTGCGGGGGCAGAAATTGCGAACGTTTGTAACGAAGCGGCATTGATTGCGGCGCGAAGGGACAAAACCGAAGTTGATATGCAGGATTTTCAAGATGCGATTGACAGGGTAATTGGCGGTTTGGAAAAGAAAAATAAATTGATTTCGCCCGAAGAAAA
>JAAFHK010000160.1 GCA_013297565.1 Cytophagales bacterium | reverse complement strand
CCTTTATTTTGTAAATAAGTGCTTATAATCGATGTTTTATCATCATATAATTTTTTAACCAAATTTCTATCCCACTCATTGCCTAATAAATAATCACGTAAAACAAGCGTACCTTTTTGCAAATCTGCTTGATTCAATTTAATCATTTTATCTTGTTCAAGTACAATAACCTGAAATGTTTTTGAGAAATTGCTCAATTCGGGTGAGTAATATTCCAATTCGTGATTTTCTGTAGGGATTTCGTTAGTAAAAATAGTAGCAAAAACAGATTCTTTCGTACTTTTAAACAAAATATCGTCTATTTTGGAAAGTTCGAATAATTGTTCAATCGTATATTTTTCAAAGAAAAACCCTCGATAACTGTTTGATTCTTCATTATAAAAATTCGAACTGTTTTGCACAAAACCAAAGCGGGTACTTGCTTTTGCCCAATCTTTGATTTTGAGCATAAAAAGTTGCGAAAGCTGTTTTTTTCCTACAATTTCGCTTGCTTTTTTAGTACCGAATTGATAATTTTTCCAAAAATTAGTTTCTTCTGTACCCAAATTTTCAGTAAAAGGCGGATTGCCAACAATAAAATTAAAGTTTTCGTTAGGGAAAGGCGACTTTTCTTGATCAAAGGTGTTGCGCTCAATTATATTGGTAATATCAAAATCTTTTAATTCTGAAAAAATAGCTTTTTCCTTTTTTTCAATAATTTCTTTTATCCTTTCTTTCAAAAATTGAGGATCGATTTCCCTGATGACTTCCAAATAAAGAGAAAATAAGGTTAGACGGTGCGCTACTTTTTCTTTTTCTATACCGAAAATATAATTTTTAATCAACTCACAACGAGAATCTATTAGATTTTGGGCTTCTTTCGAATTATTAACTTTCGCATCTAAACCCGATAACTCTAAAAACTTACGAAAAGCAATGATCAGAAAAATACCTGAACCACAAGCAGGATCAAGCGCAGTTCCTAACTGGTTAATCGTTCTATCAATGATTAGCTCTGTCAAATTATTAGGGGTATAAAATGCACCAATATCTCGTTGTTTAGCCTCCAAAAAAACTTCGTAAATATGGCTAATAAACTCCGTTGGTAAGACATCGAAGCGGAAAGGGAATAAATTAAATTGTTTGTTATTAGTGTTTGGATTTGAGCAAATAGTATTATACAATAAATCTAATACTTCATCATGCAAGTATTTTTTATTAACTTTTGGCTTTTCAAAAAGACTTTGGTGAAAAATTTTATGAATTTTTTCAAACAGTAAGTTTAATTTATCAATATCCTTTTCTAAAAGTAATTGAGCATAATCTTTTCCTGAAAAGAAAGTATCATAAAAATAAGAATTCAGAATATGGCGATCTTGCAAAAACTTGATAAATAAAGTCCTGTCTATTAATGACTGAACAACCGTATCATCAGGAATTATTTGACTTAATCTTTCCCTAAGTTCAATCAAATGATCTCTCAATGACCTGTCAATTCTTACCTTTTTCCCCTCAATTTTATCCAAATACAAATGCCAAAGCAAACCTGTGTCAAAATGTGTTTTTTTGATTTGCTCTATTTTAGGGGCATCTTTTCCAATAAAAGATTTAATTAAAACAATATCTTTATCATAAGATTGCACAAATCTTAATTCAAAATCACGATCATTTTTCTGATAAAAGTACAAATCAACATCAGGTTTATTCCAAATATAGGTTCTGAAACTTAATAAATTCTCTTTTTTATCTTTAATATCAAGTTCTGTTTGAGGTGAAGTTTTAGTTAAAACATAAAAAGAAGTGTGGGTATTTTTGTCTTTAGCTTGATAATAAAAAATATTTCCCTTTAATTTTTCCTGCAATTCGGTATCTCTCAAATCCATTTCCTTTTCGGTAATGGGTTGAAAATCCAAATCTTTTTTAGGATCAAAATTAAATCCTAAGTTGCTAAAAAAATCAGTGAAAGTTTTGTTGCGTTCCATACAAGTTTCTTGTTCAGTTCAGCAAAGATAGAAAAAACTAAACAAAAATCAATTTTTATTTAATTTTTTCTACCCAAAGCAATTTTTGGTAAAATCTATCTTCTTCCAAATAAAGTACCATAATCAACTGTCTATATTATCCGACACTTTAAAGGTGTCGGATAATTAAAAACATGAAATGTGCATTATTTACAAAATAAATCTTATTTTTATTTCAAAATAGACCTCGAAATGACTATTTTTTGAATCTCGGAAGTGCCTTCATAAATCTGCGTAATTTTCGCATCTCGCATCAGGCGTTCTACGTGATACTCTCGCACATAGCCATATCCGCCATGCACCTGTACGGCTTCGGTCGCCACTTCATTCGCTATTTGCGAAGCAAAAAGTTTAGCCATTGCCCCTTGCATCGAAAAATCCAAATGTTGATCCTTCAAATAAGCCGCTTGCAAACAAAGCAAACGAGCCGCTTCGATTTTGGTCGCCATATCCGCCAATTTGAAGGCAATAGCCTGATGTTTGTAAATTTCTTGCCCAAATGCCTTTCTTTCTTTCGAATATTTGACCGCCAATTCGTAAGCCCCAGAAGCAATCCCCAAAGCCTGCGCCGCAATGCCCACTCGCCCACCGTTTAGCGTACTCATAGCGAAAGTAAAACCAAAACCATCATCACCGATTCGGTTTTCTTTTGGCACTTTTACGTCATTGAACATCAGAGAGTGCGTATCCGAACCACGAATCCCCATTTTGTCCTCTTTTTTACCCACTACAAAACCCGCCATGCCTTTTTCGACAATGAGGCAATTAATTCCTTTGTGTTTTTTTTCGGGGTGCGTTTGTGCAATCACCAAATAAACCGAAGCCGTCCCACCGTTCGTAATCCAGTTTTTTGTGCCATTTAGCAAATAATAATCGCCTTTGTCCTCTGCCGTTGTGCGTTGCGAGGTAGCATCACTACCCGCTTCAGGTTCGGAAAGACAAAACGCCCCGATAATTTCGCCTTTGGCAAGCGGCACGAGGTATTTTTGTTTTTGGGCTTCAGTCCCGTAGGTTTCTAAACCCCAACAAACTAAAGAATTATTAACAGACATCACGACCGAAGCCGAAGCGTCTATTTTCGAGATTTCCTCCATTGCCAGCACGTAGGAAACGGTATCCATGCCGCCGCCGCCGTACTTGGGATCAACCATCATGCCCATAAAACCCAATTCGCCCATTTTACGGACTTGTTCGGCAGGAAATTTTTGATGTATGTCGCGCTCAATTACTTCGGGGAGCAGTTCTTTTTGGGCGAAGTCGCGCGCCGCATCACGAACGGCAAGTTGCTCCTCTGTAAATTCGAAATTCATAGGAAAAGATTGGTTAAAGTTCAAAATTCTGTTATGGCAAAGTTCCACATTTTTCGCTTTTTTCCAAAAATAAAATGCCTTTTTGTTGTTTAAATCAGTTTTTGAAACTAAAAAAATCTTTTTTGCGTTTTTTTTTATAAAAAAGTGGTATAAAGTGGTAAAAAGTGGTGATTTTTAATTTCCAATTCTTTACTTTTGTTGATAATTTTCTGTAGCATAGACTTTAGTCTGTGTCAAAAAATAATTGCCCAACATTTTATGCCCTATTTTTCAGGAGAATATGAAGCCAAACTCGACCCCAAAGGGCGCATGGTACTGCCTGCGCGCCTGAAGGCGGCTTTGTCGGCTGAAAACGAAGGTAAGATCGTGATTATCAGAGGTTTCGAGCCTTGTTTGGTGATTTATCCGCAAGTCGAATGGCAAAAAGTTTTTGAAAAAGTAGCCGCACTGAACGAGTTTGTAACCGAAAATCGGAATTTTCAACGCAATTTTTTGAGAGGAAATACCGAAGTCGAGCTTGACGATCAAGGGCGTTTCCTTGTCCCAAAAACTATGTTGAAATATGCAGATTTGGATAAAGAAGCAATTATCGTGGGTGTAGCGAACCGCATCGAGATTTGGAACTCGGAACGTTATGAAGAATTTTTAATAAAAGATCAGGAACAATTAGCCCAATTAGCGGAAAAAATATTGGGAGAAAAATTGGAAATGTGATTATAAAAAAATCGTTTGTGAGGACACAAACAATGGCAAAGTAGAAATGTAACGTAGGCTTTAGCCTGCGATTTGTTTTTTTTTATAAACCCTTGATTTTCTCATACTTATGAAAAATATATTTTATTTTTTTGTTTTTTTCTTAGTCTTTTCGAGTGCTTGTACGCCTAAAGAACCCTCTGCCAATGCCGTTCAGGAAAAAAATGTGGCTTTGGCTCGACAGGTTTATGAACACTTTAACAAACACGAATGGGAAAAAATGGCAAATCTGTATGTGGAAAATGCCGAATTTAAAGACCCTTCTTTTGGGCAAAAAACGGTTCAGCAAAGCAGAAAGCAAATCATTGAAAAATACAAAGGCTTGGAAACTATGTTTCCTGATGTGCGTGATGAGGTGGTAGCCGTTTATCCTTCGGGCGAAAAGCACGTCATTGTGGAGTTTGTTTCTTCGGGAACAGCCCCTGATGGAACAAAATGGCAATTACCTATTTGTACGGTTTTTACGATTGAAAATGGGCTAATTAGTAAGGATTTTACGTATTACGACAATTTTGAAGAACCCAAAAAATAAAAAATGTACCACGTTCCTGTTATGCTTTCCGAGTGTTTGGAAGGCTTGAATATTAAGCCTGATGGAATTTATGCCGATTTGACTTTTGGCGGAGGCGGGCATTCGAGGGCTATTTTGGAACGGCTGACCATAGGAAAATTGATTGCTTTCGACCAAGACGAGGAGGCGGAAAAACAGGCAGAAACGATCACCAATCCGAATTTTATTTTTGTGAAAACCAATTTTCGGTTTTTTGAAAAATATTTGAAACTGAACGGAATTAAGGGTTTAGATGGTATTTTGGCGGATTTGGGGGTTTCTTCACACCAGATAGATGCGGATTATAGGGGATTTTCGGTGCGTTATGAGGGCGAACTCGATATGCGCATGAACCGACAACAGCCTTTTTCGGCACGAACTCTATTGGCAAATTACAAAAATGAGGAACTACACAAGGTTTTGGGAATGTACGGCGAAGTTCGAAATGCAAAAACTTTGGCGCAAGCCCTTGTTACTGAACGAATTAGGAAACCTATAGAAACGACAACGGATTTGAAAACGATTTTGGCACGTTTCGCCCCGAAAGGAGGAGAGTTCAAATATTATGCTCAAGTTTTTCAGGCTTTGCGGATCGAGGTCAATGCGGAAATGAAGGTTTTGGAAGAAATGCTAATGCTTACCGCAAAAGTATTGAATCCAAAAGGGCGTTTGGTCGTCATGGCGTATCATTCTTTGGAGGACAGATTAGTAAAAAACCTGATGCAAACGGGCAATTTGGCGGGCGAACTCGAAAAAGATTTTTATGGTAATCCCTTGACACCGTTTGACTTAGTGAATCGGAAACCGATCACGCCTTCGGAACAAGAATTGGAACTGAACAAAAGATCAAGAAGTGCGAAGTTGCGGGTGGGGGAGAGGAAGGTTTAATCACAAGGAACAGCCTTTTTTCACCACAAGAACACAAGTAGCACAAGAAACAACCAAAATTTTGGAAAACCATGCAACGACTAACAGGCAAGGCAAACTTTCTGATATTTCGTTTGGGATTGCACCTGCAAAAATTTGGGACGAAAATACGCACCAATATTCAGAAAAAGCCAATAGAAATTCGGATTTATATGTTTTTTGTGTTTATAAAGAAAGAATATCAAAGGAAATTTCAAATTTACTTGATATGAATAATTGGCAATTTTGGCTTTTGAAAACTCAAAAATTGGACGAAAAAATGCCTGAACAGAAAAAAATTAGCCTGAATGTTTTGGAAAAAATGGCTACGAAATGTGGAATTTTGGATTTGAAAGAAAAAATTGAGCAAATCATTGGAAAAAATAATATTTAGGACACAGATTTTACAGATTAAACTGATTTTTCACAGATCAAAAATTTATAAAAAAATAAAAAGCCCGTTAGGGCTGAAATCTTTGTATAAAAACGGAAAATAATTTTTCAAGAACGCCTTTAGGCGTGAAATATTCTAAAGATAACGCCCTTACAGGGCTTTTCGAAAGGTTTTAGATTTACTTTACTACAAAGATAACACGCTTAAAGGTGTTGAAAATCAATTAATTATAAAATAATCATAGCCTAAAGGCTACGTTACAAAAAATAAATTATGCAATTAGAAACCCAGCGTTTGCGGATTTTTCCTTTGAGTTATGCACAATTTGATAAGTATCTGAAAACCAATGATTTATTAGAACAAGAATTAGGTTTGGTGGAATTTCCACGCTTTTTATCAGAAGAAACAGTCGAAAATATCAGGCAAAATATTTTGCCTACAGTCCGAAAAACTGAAGAACCCGATTGGTTTCGGACTATTTGGCTGATAGTGTTAAAAAGTGAAAATACCATGATCGGCTATATTGGTTTCAGAGGCGATCCAAACGAGGAGGGCGAAATCGAAATTGCCTACGGTTCTTTTGAAAATTTTAGGAAAAAAGGCTACATGACCGAAGCGGTTGCGGCGGTTTTGGATTGGGCTTTTGGGCAAAAAGGCGTGAAAACGGTCATTGCCGAAACAGATTTTGATAATGATGCCTCGCATACGGTTCTGAAACGCAATGGTTTTAAAACTTATTTAGAATTGGAGAATATACGTTGGTGGCGTTTGAAACTTTTGGAAAGATAAAAACAGAGATAAAACTATGAAAGATTATTCATTACCGCGCTCGAATGGGCGTTTCACGAACAGTCGAAGTTCACTGAATCGAGAGAAAAATACGCAACCCGAAGAGTCGAATTGGGCGGATTTGTTAGGCACTATCAAATCGCAAAAACTCTTGCAATATGTATTTTTTATTGCTCTTCTTGGGCTTTTGTATATTGCCAATAATCACTATGCCGACCGTACAAACCGAAAAATTAGCCATGTAAAAGCAGAAGTTGAGGATTTGCGGATCGAGTATCTGCACCTCAAAACCGATGCGATGTACCAAAGTCGCCGAACCGAAGTAATGCGGCGGGCGGCAGGCATGGGTTTGAGAGAACCCGAAAAACCGCTGATTTTGGTAGAGGAATAGGAACTAAAAAAACGAACATCATGGGCATTAGAAATTCGATATTAGTCCGAATGCGGGTAGCGTTCTTGCTAACGCTAATTTTTGCGACAATTATTGTGGCACGCATTATTTATGTCCAAGCCTTCGAGGGCGAACGCTGGATCAAAAGGGCGCAGGAAAATGGTTTGGCTTACCGAATCATCAAGGCGAATCGGGGAAATATTCTCTCTGATGACAATAGCCTTTTGGCAACTTCAGTGCCTTATTACCGTTTGGCTTTCGATGCTACGATGGCTAAAGAAGACGTTTTTAATAAAGGTGTGGATTCTTTGGCGAAATTGTTGGCGGTTCATTTCGAAGAAAAAACAGCCGAACAATTGGCGGCTGAACTGCGGACGGCTCGAAAAAAAGGACAAAAATACCGCATATTGGTCAAAAAAGACCTTTCTTTCGAAGAGAAAAAATTGGTAAGCACTTTTCCGATCTTAAAAGAAGGACGAAAAAGGGGCGGAATTTTGTTTGAAAAATACGAAAAAAGGGTTTTGCCTTTTTCGGGTTTGGCACGCCGAACGCTTGGTTTTGTGATGGAAACGGGCGATTCTACAAATAGTTTGACAGGAAAAGGTTTGGAATTGAGTTTTCAGGACAAATTGGCAGGCATGGAAGGACAAGCCATTTTCCAAAAAGTAGCGGGCGGACATTGGAAGCCTTTTAATGACGGTTGGCAAGTGCAACCCGAACATGGGGCGGATATAGAAACGACCTTAAACCTTGATATTCAGGAAGTTGCGGATCAGGCTTTGCGAAAGGCTTTGGTCGAACACGAGGCGGAATACGGTTGTTTCGCAATTATGGAAGTTGAAACAGGCGAGATGAAAGCGGTGGTAAATTTGACCAGAACAGAAGGCGGCGGCTATATCGAAAACGACAATTATTTGGTAGGCGATAACGCTTTGGCTGAACCTGGCTCGACCTTTAAAATGATGAGTTTTGCCGCACTTTTCGAGGCGAATCCCAAACTCATGCTTACCGACTCGATCCAAACAGGTAATGGTTCTTTCCAATTTTTTCAGGATGCCGTCATGACCGATCCGCGTGCGGGCGGTTATGGAAAAATTACGATCAAAGAGGTGTTCGAAAAATCGTCAAATATTGGGACTTCGAAACTAATCTATCAACAGTTTCGGCAAGAACCAGAAAAATTTATAGCGGCTTTGCAAGGCTTCGGAATTACTCAAGGCTTTGATTTTCAGATGAATACGAGCAGTGTGCCGTATATCAAAACCCCGCGCGATCCTTCGTGGAGTGGCTCGACTTTGCCTTGGATGTCGGTAGGTTACGAAATGAAACTCACTCCTTTGCATACCTTGGCGTTTTGTAATGCGATTGCCAACAAAGGAAAATTGATTCAACCTTTCATTGTTAAACGTATCAAATATGCCAATTCTGTGGCGGAAGAATACGAGGCAAAAATCATTAATCCGAAAACATTTTCTGCCAATACGCTTTCAAAAATGCAAATTTTGATGGAAGGAGTGGTTGAAAACGGGACGGCAAAAACCATTAAAAACCCTTATTACAAGATTGCAGGAAAAACGGGAACTTCGGAAAAAGTCGAAAAAGGAAAATATACCGAAAAACATTATACTTCTTTTGTGGGCTATTTCCCTGCCGAAAGCCCAAAATATAGCGGCATTGTGGTGATTTCGAACAGCAAAACAGGGCGTTATGGTGGAAAAACTGCCGCACCTGTTTTCAAAGAAGTATCGGATTATGTGTATCGAACCCGTTATATGATTCCGCTAATTGCCGAAAAAACGCAAACTGCCCCATTGATGAAGGCAGGAGTACAAAATGAATTAAAACTTTTGAGTGAAAAACTCAATGTAACAAATCAATCTTTTACAGTCGAGCCTTGGGTAGTTTCGCAGGAACAAGGTGATACTTTGCGTTGGAAAGGCAACCCGATCAGCACCGAAAGCGTCCCGAATGTCATTGGCATGACTTTGAAAGATGCCTTGTATCTTTTGGAAAATAAAGGCTTGAAAGTCAGGTACATAGGTCGTGGTAAAATCACAAAACAGTCCGTTCGATCAGGCACTAAAGTAAGCAAAGGCAGAGAAATTCTGCTGACTTTGGG
>JAAFHK010000016.1 GCA_013297565.1 Cytophagales bacterium | reverse complement strand
CAGAATTAGCAAACTTGAGTACCGAACAAAGAACGATTTATGAGGAAAACCTAATGCAATATTGGGGTATGAAAAGTGCCATCGATACGGCAGTTGAGGAAGCGGTAGAGGAAAGGGAAATCGAGATTGCTAAAAACGCCATTTTGGAAGGGGCTAATGACCAATTTGTTGCTAAAATAACAGGTTTAAGCCCTGAAGAAGTTGAAAAACTGCGTATTGAGCTGAAAAAATAACAGATTGATCGTAGGGTGAACATGCTTGTTCGCCCTACTAATGAGCCAACTTAGTTTCGGTATAAACTTAATTTTTGATCTGCTCCCAAGCCTCTGCTACGGTTCGTACGGGCATGAGGCAAGTTTTGTTCCGACAAACATAAATAAGAGTTTCTTTTTTACCCAAACGCCCCTCGAAAAGCGGTAAAATACTACTTAATTCACTACTTGCCAGCACGATTTTATTGGGAAAATATGCCATTTTTTGCAATTCTAAGGCAATTTTTTTGGCGTTTTCGCCTGTTACCACAATTTCAGTTGTCGGTTTGATTCTTTGGGCAAATAGGCAAGCCCAATTCGAAAGATGCCGTACTTCTTTGCCCAAAAGCGGCTGAACCCGTCCCAACATTCGATCCGATAGTTCGATATATTCCGTTTTATCAAAAAATAATCCTAAGCTATATAGATTTTGTGCCATGACAGAGTTTGAAGCGGGAATGACATTATCAAATAATTCTTTTTTACGCGCAATCAAGGATTCGCCTTCGGAATCGGTGTAAAAAAACATTTCCTCCGCAGGATCATAAAAATTTTGCAAAGTATATTTTAGGAGTTCGTGTGCGGCGCTGATCCATTTTTCCTCGAAACAAACTTGATACAAAGCCACAAAAGCCTGAATCAAAAAAGCATAATCCTCAAGATAGCCCGCCAAATTCGCTTTTCCATTTTTGTAAGTCCTAAAAACCTTGCTGTTTTGGATCAGATTTCGTTCCAAAAATTCAGCATTTCGAATTGCCAAATCTAAGAATTCTTTTTCTCCAAAAATGCTGTACGCATCGGCTAAACCTTTGATAGTCAGGGCATTCCATGAAGTAAGTATTTTATCATCGAGGCTTGGGCGTATCCTTTCATTTCGTTTTTCGAGGAGTTTCTTGTCCCAGTTTTGCTTTTTTTCTGTTGCTGTGTCGCTTTTGGGTTTTCTATTTAGGATATTGGTTACTTCCCAATTTCCCACTTCCGTAATTCCATAATAATCAAGCACTTCTGCCGCTTCGTTCCCAAATAGTTCTTCAATTTCCTTTTTTTGCCAAACATAAAATTTGCCTTCCACTCCTTCCGAATCGGCATCGAGGGCTGAATAAAAGCCGTTTTCAGGACTTTTTAATTCATTTTGCAGGAATTGGACGGTTTGAAAAACAATGTCTTGGTAATTTGGCTGTCTTGTCAAACTATAGGCTTCACTATATAGGCTCAAGAGTTGGGCATTGTCATAGAGCATCTTTTCGAAATGTGGGACTAACCAGTCCGAATCGGTGCTGTAGCGGGCAAAACCTCCGCCAATTTGGTCATAAATTCCGCCTTCGCCCATGCGGTCGAGGCTCAAAATCAAATGGTCGTAGGCAAGTCCGTTTTCGGTTTGAAGAAAATAACGCAATAGAAATTGGTAAATACTTGGCATCGGGAATTTTGGGGCTTGCCCAAAACCGCCTTTTTCATAATCAAAATGTTTGGGTAAAGTGCTGAAAATCAGTTCCAACTGTTTGAGATTCAAAAAAGGTGCTTGAGAAGGCAAATTGTATTTGGCAATTTCGGACTCGGCAAGCGCTTCCTTAAATTCCCCAGCAGATCGGGCTAACTGGTCGTAATGCTGGTCGTAGGCGCGACTAATTTCTTTTAATAACAAAGCCCAATTTCGGGCTGGAAAATATGTCCCGCCGTAAAAAGGTTCGGCATTGGGCATAAGAAAAACATTGAGAGGCCAGCCACCTTGCAAACCCATTTTTTGCACTGCGTCCATATAAATCTGATCCACATCGGGGCGTTCTTCGCGGTCGATCTTGATACACACAAAATGGTCGTTCATGAGTTCCGCAATCGCCTCATTTTCAAACGATTCACGTTCCATCACATGACACCAATGACAAGCCGAATAACCAATACTCACAATTATGGGTTTGTCTTCATTGCGGGCTTTGGCAAGCGCCGCCTCGCCCCAAGCGCACCAATCGACAGGATTATAGGCGTGCTGTAGCAAATAAGGGCTTGTTTCGTGGATTAATTGGTTCGGTTTGCGGTCTATTTGGTGCATATTTTCGTGTTTTTTTGGTCAAACTTTTGGAAAAATAATTTAAAATTTCTGTTTAGTTCAGATTTGAAATCCCAAAACCGTAATATCATCGATTTGGTTTTGTTTGCCTTTCCAATTTTCCAAATAATTTTCCAAATAATTTTTCTGATCTTCGGCTTGTAGATGATTGATTTCCAAAAAGAGTTCTTTTAATTTTTTGCTCATAATTCGGCGGTCGAGTTTGCCTCCAAACTGATCGGCATAACCGTCCGTGAATAAATAAATCCATGTGGGTTCTTGCCCATATTTTATGGTATGAGTTTGAAAAATAGCGTTTCCTTTTGACGAGCCAATGGGCATTTTATTGCCTTTGATTTGGTACAATTCACCTTTTTGCACATAACAAAGGGACTGCATAGCGCCCGCAAAGAGAAATTCTCTCTCTTCGTTAAAAATGGTGCAAATCGAAATATCCATGGCATCAGAGTGAGTATCTTCTTTGGTTTGAATAATCCTGACCATGTCGCGGTGCAGTTCTTGCAAAATATCTTCAGGCATGATAATCCCAAAATTGACCACAATTTTATTCAAAATCTGAATCCCAATCATACTCATCAATGCCCCAGGCACCCCATGCCCTGTGCAGTCCGCCACAATCACGACCGTAGCCTCCGAACTGTTATGCACCCAATAAAAATCACCTGAAACCACGTCGCGCGGCTTGTAAATAATAAATTCTTCAGCAAAATTTTTCGCAAAAACAGATTCAGTCGGGAGCAAACCTTTTTGGATACGTCTGGCATAGTTGATACTATCCATAATATCTTGGTTTTTCTTATTAATTTCTATATTCGATTGTTTAAGCTGTGCGGAGGCTTCCTGAAGGGCATCTCTTTGTGCCAAAATTTCTTCGGTTTGCTGCTGCATTTCTTCTGTCGAAGTTTGCAATTCTTCGAGTTGTGTTTGGATTGCATTATTTTGTTCCTTAATCGTTTGTGTCCTTTCTTCTATTTTTTCTTCCAAATGGGCATTATAGTCGGCAAGTTCTGTGGTTTTTTGTTCCAAATTTGCCGCCATTTCGTTAAAAGTATCCGCCAAAACGCCGATTTCGTTTTTGTGTTTGATATCGACTCGCAAACTCAAATTCCCTTTCGCTACTTCTTGGGCAAAACGAGTCAGTTTTATAATGGGTTGAGAAAAATGCCGAGCCAAGCTAAAAGCCGCCAAAATCACCGCCAAAAGCGTAACGAGGACAATCAGCGTAAGTTTCCATCGCAGTTCTTCTATAGGTTTTAAAATTTCCACCTTTTCGATCTCTACCACGATTGCCCCCCGCAAAGCAGGCACATACGACCACAAAGCCAAATTTTCAATATTTTCTACATTATTTACAAAACCTTGACCAAATTCGCCTTGTAAGGCTTTTTGCAAATAAGTAGGTATTTTTTCAAAAGAAATTTGCCAAAAAACGGTGTTGGGTTTTCCACGCCGATCATTCATGAGAATGACCTGATCGCTTTTGCGAACCCAAAGCGAAGTTTGACCTGTTTGGCCCAAACCTGTATAATTTTGACATGATTCGGTGAAGTCCTGATTATCAATTTCCCCAATCAAAACGCCGATGAATTTTTTGTTTTTAAAAACAGGAGTCGCAATCCAAGCCAGCCCTTTTTTTTCCAAAAAAACAAAATCGGAAATTTCGGTTTGCAAAATCGTATTCGTGCGCTCGAAAACTGCCCACATTTCACTATTTCGGTGAATCGAATCGTCTTTCAGGTATTTATTTTCCAAATCTGCCCTCTGCGAACTGTAGATAACCTGTCCGTTGGGTTTGAGTAAGCTAAGCCCTGTAAAACCAAAGGTTTTTTGATAAAATAAAAGATCGTTTCTTAGGGCTGGCTTTTCGAAACTTTCCATTACTGTAGGGACAAGCGCCAAATTTTCGGCTTGACGAGTTTTTAAGTCTATTTCTTCATTAAATTGGCTAATTTGGCGAGAGGCAATGGCATACAAAGCGTTTGTGATTTCCGTTTTCAAATTGTTTTCGGCAGTTTTGTAACTTACAAACGCCAAAACTAATTCTGCGGAGAAATCGACCACGAGAAATAAAACTAAAAGTTCGATTAATATTTTACCTTTTTTTAGCATTTTTTTCAATTATAGCATTAAAAGCAGAAAACACCTGCAAAGGCGGTCGGAAATTTTCTAAAAAATAAAAAAACACTAAAAACTATTCTAAATTTGCCCAGTTACCCTTCCAATTTTTTTGCAAACTATCTAAAAAACCTTGCCAATTTTCGCGCTTTCTATAATTTGGGAAAGGAATAGGACGAATAGGTTTTTTGGAATCCCAAACAATCTTGAATTGACCATTTGCCTGAATTTGCCCTATTCTGACTGTTTTCCAAGTGTGCTGGGTAGCTTTATCAATATAAACCAATCCTTCGGGGGCTTGAAAACTCAAATCGCCCAAATTTTGCCTCACCTCGCTAACTTCGGGTGTTTTGGCGCGTTCCACAGCTTGTTTCCACAAATATACGCCCAAATAAGCGGCTTCCATCGGATCGGCACAAACTTTTTCCGCCCCAAAACGATTGCGGTAATTTTGGATAAAAGTTTGATTTTCAGGACTTTCCAAAGATTGAAAATAATTCCATGCAGCATAATCACCTTCAAGTATTTTTGGGTTCATGGCTTGCAATTCGGGTTCGGCAATGCTAAACGAAATAGTAGGAATTTGCTCTGCCCCGATCCCTGCCTTGCGCAAAGCCTCAAAAAAAGCAATATTGGTATCACCGTTGATCGTATTAAGGATCAGATCGGGCTTGGTTTCTTTAATTTTTTGAACAATTTTTTCAAATCTTTTGCTTCCCAAAACCACATATTCCTCGCCAAGTATTTGAGCATCAAGCGAATACGCTACTTCTTTGATAATGGCATTGGCGGTTCGTGGGAAAACATAGTCCGAACCGACCAAAAAAATCCGCTTGCCAATCTGTTCCGTTCCCCATCGCAAAGCAGGAATAATTTGCTGATTGGGGGCGGCTCCTGTATAAACAATGTTGGGGGAAGTTTCAAGCCCTTCGTATTGGACAGGGTAAAAAAGCAGGTGCTTGTGTTTTTCGAAAATAGGTTTTACACTTTTTCGGCTCGCCGAAGTCCAGCAACCAAAAACGACCGAAACTTGGGCTTTAGTGATCAAACTATCCGCCAAAAAAGCAAATTTGTCCCAATCCGAAGCCCCATCAACCACAACAGGCTCTATTTGGCGTCCCAAAATCCCCCCTGCGGCATTAATTTCGTCTATTGCCATCAAAGTAGCATTTTTTACCTCTACTTCGCTTATTGCCATCGTCCCTGAAAGAGAATGCAAAATGCCTACTTTTATGGTAGCATTTGGGCTGTTACAAGCAAAAAAGGAAATAGAAAAAGCAAAAAAACAAAACATTTTTTTGAACATATTGCGTTTTTTTGGAAAATGTAAGGCATTTTTTTATATTTTCCAAAGACTATTCGGTTTTATCCTTATTTTCTTTTTCTCTTGCTTGCCGTTCTTTTCGCAAAGTATAAAGATACAAACTTTCGACTTTAGCCCTTGCCCATGCTGTTTTTCGCAAGAAAGTTAGACTCGATTTGATGCTCGGATTGCTTTGAAAACAGTTAATATCAATTCGATTGCCCAATTCTTCCCAGCCGTACGAAGCTACCAAGTGTTCCAAAATAGCGGCTAAGGTGATCCCATGCAAGGGATTATTTTTTTGATCTGCCATGATTTTTAGGGTTATATGATTGAAAAGCAAACTATTGGTTTAATTTGGTTCGTAATTCCTCTATTTGAGCAAGCGTTAAGCCCGAATATAGGACAATTTTTTCATCGGGTTCATGATTATCTATCATCGATGTAGCAATTTCGATGTTCCGTTGATATTTTGTTTTTTCCACCACAAACATTTCCCTTGTCATTTCATCAGTTTCACGCATACGTGCATAACTGTAGGCTTCCAAATCGTTTTTGTTCCAAAGATGGCGGTCAGCTTCCACATAGGCAAATTTTAAACCTTCGTCATCTACATTCGCAGGAATTACCTGTAGGTTTTCCGCATTTTTGATAAAATAAACCCATTTTTCGACCAAACTTTGCAGTTCTTCTTCTTTTTTATTGAATTTGGGCAATTCTATAAAATTAAAATCCAAATCTTTCAATTTGTGTTCTTGAGTCTCGATATCCAAAATCAAATGCTTTGACAAATAATGCTCACCTTCCAAAAAGGTAAAATTCAAAATACCAATAAAAATGGTAGGTTTCAGTTGAGCATAATTTTCACCTGTATTCAGTTGCGAGGAGTAGTTTTTGGCAGTGTAAAAAACCACTCTTTTGTCAAAACCAATTCTATCCGTAACCTGCATCTCTATAATATACTCATTTCCTGCTTTGTCCTTTGCTTTTACGTCCAGAATCGTAGATTTTGCGCCCAAAACAATAGGTAATTGGTAAGGATTAAGAATTTCAACCCAAGAGATTTGTTTTGTACCTTCCAATTTTAAAACGGCATTGAGAAAAGAAATCAAAATTTCTTTCCTGTTTTCATTGCCAAATATTTTGCGAAAGGCAATATCATTTTTTATGTCTGCGAATTGCATAGTCGTTTTTTTGACAAAGATAAGCAAAATAGAATGATTGATAAGCAAACCGCTAAGGTTCTAAAAACCTTAGCGATTTGAACATTTATACTATACTCAATCAAAATTGCTTTTGTAAGGCGAACATTCTTGTTCGCCACAGAAACGAACAAGAATGTTCGTTTTACGAAAAAACCAATTTAGTTTGAGTATATTTACATTTGCGAACCCACTACTTTCACTTCGGTAATCAGGTCGCCAATTTCCATTTCTTGTACTATATCAAGCCCCAATATTACTTTTCCGAAGGCAGTATAACGCCCATCAAGATGTGGTGTGGGGGAATGGGTAATAAACCATTGGCAACCTTCAGTATCTTTGCCTGCCGATGCCATGCCCAAAGTGCCTGCTTCGTAATAGACTTGAGCAAATTCGGAACGGATACTATAGTCCAGACTTCCGTAACCATCGCCGCGCGGACAGCCGCCCTGCACCACAAAATTAGGCACAATTCGGTGAAAACTTTTTCCATTAAAATAGCCTTTTTTAGCCAATTCTATGAAATTGGCAACCGAAGCGGGCGCTTTTTCGACATACAACTCGACCATAATATTGCCTTTTGAGGTTTGGATCATGACGTTTTGTGTGGCGGAAAGCGGAGCCAAAATTGCCCAGTCAATCGGGTGATTGTAAGCAGGTGGCGGTACTTGAGTTTCCTCTCTGCCCGCAAAAAAAGCAATCGTTTTTTCCAAAGAAATCAAGGTTTCTTGCTCCTGCGGCAAGGGTAATTTTTCTTTAGCTTTTATTAATAAACCCATATCGAATCGGTCTTTGTAGCCCCATTCAGGCACACGCAAAGCCTCTGCCGCCATAGCTACCAAAGCGGCATCTTCGCTACCAATGGCAAATTTGAAAATTGAATCGTAATCTTTCAACACCTGTTCGTTCAGATTGACAAAATTGGTATTTTGGCGAATCGTAACCAGTGCCGTCATGGCTTCGGTCGAAATAAAAGGGTGCGAACGCTTAAATAATTCCCTCGCAATTAGGCTATAATTAAAATGTATCTTATTGAAAGACAAGGCTTTAAGTAAAAAACCTTTTTCATAAACATTGGTCGTGGTGTTATAAAGATTTGCCACATAATTTGCCGCTTCGTCATTTTTATCCTTGCCCACTGCCAAACTCAAAACCGTTGCTTTTGCTCGGTAATTATTGATTTTTTTTGCCAAAACCAACCAATTAGTCGTGTCTTTTGGAAGGTCGAACAAAGGCAAACCGTCCGAAGCGCTGATTACGACATTGGGATTGGGATCAAAAAGCGCTTTTTTAAGCAAATTTAGCACTGCGGCGTTTTTCGTATTTCGCAAAGCACGTGCGGCATTGATCCGTACTAATTCCGAAGAATCTTTTTCCAATAAATCGCCTAATTGCTTGACTGCTTCGGGTTTGGCAATGGCGGAAAGAGCCGTTGCCAAATTCATGCGAACGTAGGGCGAAGGATCGCCTAAACCTGCTGCAATTTTATCGTAAAAATTGGCATAATTCTCTTTTTTGCTGTTTCGAGCCAGAAAATAAGAAGCCGTTTGGCGGGTAGATTCTGAAAGAGTAGGATTTAAGAAAGCGATTGCCGTAGAAAGACAATTTGGCGAACTTACGCCTTTGGTCATGGCTCTGTAAATTCCCAAAATTTGTCCTTGTCGTAATTCCTCCTCTGCAAAAGCCTGTTTTGCCAAAAAATCCGCATCTTGTTCGCTTAGGGCGCATTTGCCGATGGCTTCGAGAATGGTAACTTTTACGCTAATCGGCTGTTTTTCAAAGATTTCCGACATGAAAAATATTGCCTTGTTATGCCCCAGTTGCCCTAAAGCAAAAGCACTTGCCTGCACAACCTGCGCGCTCGAATCTTTCAAACTTGCCAAAAGTCCGTCCAAAGCCAAAGTGTCTTGTACTGAAGCCAAAGCCCATGCCGCTTTTTCGCGATACAAAGGGTTTTCGTGTTTGAGGTAGGCTAACAAAGAATCTGTTTTTCGTTCGTCCTGTCGGTCGGTTATTCGCCGCAGGGTAGCGTCTTTAAAAACATTGGAAAATACCAAATCTTTGCCTGAATCGGGTTTTTCTTTTTGGCAAGAAAAAAAAGCAGAAAATAAAATTAAAAAAAGAGAAATTCTTAATAATTGCATTGTATTGGGGTTGGTTTGTTAGGTTACGGTTTTATTTGATCACGAAAATAATAAACATCTTTCAAAAATCACATAAATTTGCAAAACACGGAAAATCAAATGAGTAAATACGAATAAATATAGGAAGAATACTATGCTTTAAACTTATATTTATTCAATTTTGAATTTAACGATGCCAGAAAATATAAATCTAAATAAAAACCCAAAAAATGATAAATAAAAAAAATAGAATGGAGCAATTTCCTGAGCCAGAAATGCGTGTTCAGCTTTTTTTTTGAAAAAGATTCTGTATCAGGTCTGTATGAAGCCTATGAAAAATTATTAAATACGGAAAAAGGTATGCCTGAAGTATCTATTACTTTATAAATTCCCTTAAAAGATGCAATACGAAAAGATTTAGCCAAATTACGCTGCTTGCGTGAAATAAAGGTTGTTTTCTATTTACCTAAAATGTTTATTAGCACTCAAGCAGGTGATACATTGTTGAAAACTACGAGTTTTACGGGGGATTATCCACCTATCTTTAAAGAATACCAACGTACCGAAATTCATAATTAGAGACTTTATTGGTCATCTCTTATTTGAGAAATTGAAGTTGCAATTTATTTTGCAAATCCATACCACTCTTGGGAAAGTCTTGGGAAAGAGGATTGAACGAAAATACAAATGGTTTAATTAGGCAGTATATTCCAAAAAAATCAAACTTTAGTGATTTTTCTGAAGAAAATATTTTAGAATTCAAAAAAATTAATATACTCAATCAAATGTGGTTCTGTAGGGCGAACATTCTTGTTCGCCACAAAAACGAACAAGAACTTCGTTTTACGACCAACGACCAATTTAGTTTCAGTATACTTTCTTTTTATGCTTTCAAAAAGTTCGACATAGCGTTTGGCAATGTTTTCCCACGAATTTATACTCAAAACTCTTATAAATTACACATTTTAAAAATTGTAAAATATTGATTTTCAACCTTGTAAGGTCTTTAAGACCTTACAAGGTTATACAGTTTTTAGTATAATAATGCCAAATTTTCAAGCATTCCATAATTTCCGAATGGCTACCAAATGGGAAAATAAAACGATTGGGACAATGATACTTGGCAAAAGGAGAAAAGGAAAATAGGCGACACCTACGTTGGGTTGCTCAAAGGCAAACATTTGAAAAGGGGTTTGGGCGGAAAGAATAGCCGTACCTACAATATTGATCAATAATCCCAAACAGGCAAAATTCCAAAATAAAAGCAATTTTTGAGGTAAAACTTTCATTTTAAATACCAAATAAAATATAACAGGAGCGCTGATTCCTGAAAGAATATCAAAATTAGTCCCTTCGAAAGTCATAGACTTCGGAATAAGACTGGCAAGAAAAAGATAATAAAGGACTATTTCGACAGGAATCCGAATCGTATGCAGGATTGTAAGCCTTTCCAAACTCATAGAATCAATAAATTTTTTCAGACTTGGGAGCAGAAGTGCAATCACTATCATTATAAATGAAGGCATGATCAAAAAAACAAAACGTGGAGGTAGGGCTTTTGAATCCAAATAAAAAGTAGATAAACCTAATATTGACTGCACAACTGTCAAAAAGAGTACAAGGATCATCGGTATTTTGGCATAGTGAGTTGCCCGAAAAAAAAGCCAAATTGTAAGCCCTACGGTCAGGATAAACAAGGCGAAAACGCCAGATGATAAATTTTGCATAGCGTAAAATGTTTGGTACTATGGAAAAAACAATAAAAGAACGAAATAAGTAGCTACGGATATTCATCCGACACTTTGAAAGTGTCGGATAGATTTGATTATCAATGCTTTACAATAAAAAATAATCGCAAGTAATTTTAATAATGCCACCGCACAAATGCCTCGATAGCTTCGTATTCTGCCAAACCTAATTGGTTGTAAAGTCGGGCAGTTTCTCTGTTCCTATCTTCGGCTCTTTGCCAAAATTCGCGGGGATCATTTCCAGGGAAAACGGGCGTATCTTTTTGGGATTGGTGTTTGAAAATCGCTTTTCGTTTGCGTTCGAGTTCCTGCGGGCTTATCGGCACTGCCATCTCGATTTCCTCAATCTTGTATTCGTGCCAAGCCCCTCTGTAAAGCCACAGCCAACAATCTGTTATCCATGCTTCGGTCGTTTTTAGGCGTTTGAGGGCTTCTAAAATAGCGTCCAAACAAACTTTGTGCGTGTTGTGCGGATCAGCCAGATCGCCTGCGGCATAAATTTGTTGCGGTTTTATTTCTCTGATCAAATCCATCGTAATTCGGATGTCCTCCTCCCCTATTGGTTTTTTGCGGGCTTGTCCTGTTTCATAAAAAGGCAGATTCAAGAAATGCGCTCTTTCTTCGGGGACTCCGCAAAACCGACAACCTGCGCGCGCTTCGCCCCTTCTGACCAAACCTTTGATGATGCGAACTTCGGGAATATCCTGCTGGTCTTCGGTTTTATTGAGCAAGAAAGCACGTACTTTTGCATACAAATCTTTTACATTATTATCGCCCAATTTGAGATCACGATGAAACTCATAGGCAAATTCCAAAAAACGCAAAGCGTCATCATCAAAAACAGCAATATTCCCAGAAGTTTGGTAAGCCACATGAACCTCATGACCTTGATCCACCAAACGCAAAAACGTTCCACCCATCGAGATCACGTCATCATCTGGGTGCGGACTGAAAATGATCGAACGTTTGGGAAAAGGATTGGCGCGTTCGGGGCGGTAAGTATCGTCAGCGTTGGGTTTGCCACCAGGCCAGCCTGTGATCGTATGTTGTAACTCATTGAAAATCTGAATATTAATATTGTACGCAAAGCCTTCTTGGCTGATCAAATCACTCATGCCGTTTTCGTTATAATCCTCGTCCGTAAGTTTTAAGATTGGTTTATTGACTTTTTGGCAAAGCCAAACCACTGCGCGACGGCGTAATTGGTTGTCCCATTTGCAAATTTTGACTAACCAAGGAGTCTTGAAACGGGTAAGTTCAGAGGAAGCCGCCTCATCAATCACAAATTGTACTTTATCGTGTTTTTGCAAAAAAGTAGCGGGAATTTGTCCTGTCGCTTCGCCTTCAATCGTTCTTTGAATAATCTGGGCTTTGCCCAAACCCCAAGCCATCAAAATGATTTGTTTGGCATTGAGAATCGTCCCAATTCCCATCGTAAGGGCTTTTCGAGGCACGTTGTCCTTGCTATAAAAATGGCTTGCCGCATCTACCCTTGTTTTGTTGTCGAGAGTGATCAATCGAGTTCCCGAATTGAGCGCCGCCCCAGGTTCGTTAAAACCGATGTGTCCGTTCCTCCCAATGCCCAAAATTTGGAGATCGATTCCGCCTAATTCGGCTATTTTTTCTTCATAGTGGGCGCAAAAAGCATAGAGTTTATCAATATCCTCCACAGGCAATGTACCATCGGGAATATTGATGTTTTCGGATTTGATGTCGATATGGTCAAACAAATATTCTTTCATATACCGCACGTAACTATTGACCGAGTCGGGTTGCATCGGGAAATATTCGTCGAGGTTGAAAGTAATCACATTTTGGAAACTCAAGCCTTCTTCGCGGTGCAAACGTACCAATTCTTCATAAACCTTGACAGGCGTCGAACCTGTTGCCAAGCCCAGAACAGCATTTTGTCCTTCTTTTTGTTTTTTGCGGATCAAGCGAGCCATCGTTTGGGCAACAGCTACAGCGCCTGTGCGTTCGTCAGCATACACCAAAGCGGGTATTTTTTCGAAACGAGTTTCTTCGGAGAGATTCAGATTTAAGGGTATCATAAGTTCATGTTTTGCTAATTCTTTTGCCAAATTTGCAAAATAAAAACAATATAATAAAATTTTTGAAAAAAAACAAGCAATTTGGTAAAAATTTAATAAGTCCTATATCTACCAATCCAAATTTTTGAAGGCTTGGAGATTATTCAAGAAAGCGCTTTTTCAGTTCGGGCGTGGGAATGCGACAGGCTTCGGTTTTACCAAACCAATTATAACGATTTTGGGCAATGAGATCATAAAAATAATGGCGAATAAAAACAGGAATGATCTTAAAAAAATACAATAGTTTCCAAAAACCACCAAGACTTTCTAAAAGCTCTAAAGCCGCATCAGATTTTTGGTATAAAACATTGTTTTTGAGGAAAATAACACTTTGGAAATTCGTTTTTTCCAAACCAAACTGCTCCAAAATGGTTTGCCCTTTTTCGGATTGCAGAGAGCAAAAGTACAATTTACCTTCTGCATCACGGTCGATCAACCAATTCACCGTTCCGTTACACAGATTACAAACCCCATCAAATAATAAAATATTTTTATCGTACAGCATTTATAATGAAGTTTATGAATAATTTGCGTAAGTCCCTTTAGGGTGTTTATAATAGCTTGAAAGTCAATATATTAGCACACCCTAAAGGGTATGCTACAGATTTATTCATAAACTTTACTAAATAGAGTTTATGAGCAGTTTGTAAAACGCCCTCGTAGGGTGTTTATAATTCGTTGAAAATCAGGTAATTAACGCACCCTAAAGGGTACGCTACAGATTTATTCATAAACTTTACTAAATAGAGTTTATGAGCAGTTTGTAAAACGCCCTCGTAGGGTGTTTATAATTCGTTGAAAATCAGGTAATTAACGCACCCTAAAGGGTACGCTACAGATTTATTCATAAACTCTAATGATTATTTATCAAGAGCAAGTAGTTTTTTATAAATATAATCCACTGCATAATTAACAATATCTGCATTTTGATGATTGGATAAAACGACAATGCCAATTTGATTGGTCTTGTCAAAGAGCAATAAACAAGAATTTCCGAATGTGTCCCCATCTTTTTGAAAATAGCCATTTTTGATGTCCCAACCCAAACTAACTTTCTGTTTCTCATCTGAATAATATGTTTCGTGAGAAATTTGTACTGCTTTTTGTAAGTTAGCTTTTGAAATACCAAGTTGGAGTTTTAGGTATTTTATCATATCAACGGCGTTTGAACGGAGTCCGCCTGCTGGATTAACAGCATTTAAAATAATATTTTTTTGTGGATTTCCGTCCTCGTCATATAACCCTGCAACGTTATTCGTTTTTGCTTGATTCAAGGAGGTGCGTTTCATACCCATTGGATTCAAAATTACATTTTTTAGTAATTCCTCATAACTACATTGTTTTTTTTTTGCAAGAATATGACCCAAAAGAGAGAAGGCGTAATTATTGTATTGATATTTTTTTGGATTGAAAAGGGTATCCGTTTTAACCAAAATGTCTAATAAATAATTGGTACTCGCGAATTGAAAGGGGTTAGTTACATCTTTTTGTAATAATTCTTTTAAATACTTGTCATTTGATAAATTTGGCAAACCAGATTGATGGCTTGCTAAATCCGTAATTTTCACTTTATTTGATATATTCGTAGGTAAAATTTTTGGATTAAAAAAAGTATCTATAAATTCAGATTTAGAAATTTTATTATTCGCAATTTCTATAGCTAAAAGTAAGCCTGTAAAAGTTTTTGTGGCAGAACCTATTTCAAAAATAGTATTTTTATCAATAGGCTCATTTAACTCTTTATTTTTATTGCCAAATTGATGAAAAGATATTTTGTTATTTTGAATAATACCAATACTAAGCCCTACAGTTGGGTATTTTTCTTTAATACCAGTTTTTCCATAAAACAAACTATCAACTATTAGTTGCGTTTTTTGGGCAAATACTAATTCTCCAAATAATAATAAGAATAAAATTAACACAAATTGTTTTTTTTTCACTTTAGGTTTAATTTTTTTTTGGGCAAAGTATGGATATTTTTCATAAGGTTTATAAGGCTTCGAACCTCATAAACCTTAATCTATAACTCATTGAAAATCAAAGTATTACCTGCTGTAATTGGGTGCTTCTCTGGTAACAATTACGTCATGTGGGTGGCTTTCGCGCATACCTGCGGTAGTTATTTTTACAAATTTTGCCTCTTGTAATTGTTCAATCGTTGCCGCACCGCAATAACCCATGCCTGCCCGCAAACCGCCTTGCATTTGGTAAATTACCTCAATGACTGAACCTTTGTACGGCACACGCCCAACGATTCCTTCAGGAACAAGTTTTTTGATGTCGTCTTCGGCATCTTGGAAATAGCGATCTTTCGAGCCGTCTTCCATCGCTTCCATCGAACCCATGCCTCTGTAGGTTTTGAATTTTCGTCCCTCGAAAAGGATCATTTCACCAGGGGCTTCTTCGGTTCCCGCCAAAAGCGAACCGACCATGATCGAACTTGCCCCAGCCGCTACGGCTTTGACAATATCGCCCGAAAAACGGATTCCGCCATCGGCAATCACAGGTACTCCGTAGGGTTTTGCGGCTTTTGCGGCTTCATACACGGCAGTTAATTGGGGCATTCCTACGCCCGCAATGATTCGCGTGGTGCAAATACTTCCAGGTCCTACGCCTACTTTGATGCCGTCCGCACCCGCTTCGGCTAAGGCTTTTGCACCTTCGGCAGTGGCTACATTTCCCGCAATCACCTCTAAATCAGGGAATTGCTTTTTGGTTTGTTTCAACGCATTGATTACGCCCAGCGAATGCCCATGCGCCGTATCGATACTGATCACATCAACGCCAGATTTCCGCAAAGCCGCCACCCTATCGAGCATATCGGGCGTAACGCCAACCGCCGCCCCTACCCGCAAACGCCCAAATTCGTCTTTGCAAGCATAAGGGCGATCTTTTTTCTTCAAAATATCTTTGTAGGTAATTAGCCCTGTGAGTTTGTAGTTTTTATCAACTATGGGCAGTTTTTCGATTTTGTAATTCTGTAAAATTTCTTCGGCTTCGGGCATCGAGATGCCTTCGGGAGCAGTAATGAGGTTATTTTTGGTCATGACCTCACTTACGGAACGGTGCAAACGCTTTTCGAAACGCAAATCCCGATTGGTAATAATTCCCACCAAACGATCTTTCTCATCGACCACAGGAATCCCCCCAATTTTAAATTCTTTCATTATTTTGATCGCTTCCTCAAGCGTTCGGTCGGGACGAAGCGTGATTGGGTCGAGAATCATGCCGCTTTCATAGCGTTTTACCTTGCGGACTTGCTCGGCTTGTTCGCTAATCGTCATGTTTTTGTGAATAAAACCCAAACCGCCTTCGTGCGCCATAGCGATAGCCATTGCCCATTCGGTTACGGTATCCATGGCTGCCGAAATAATTGGCACATTAAGGCGAATTTTTTTTGTCAGGAGGCTCGAAGTCTGGACTTCGCGAGGCAAGACCTGCGAATAGGCAGGCAGGAGGAGTACGTCGTCGTAGGTTAAGGCTTCGTACAGGAACTTATTATCGAACATGGCAAACAAAACTTTAAGGTTTGGTATTTGCCAAACAAAGTTATGCTATAGCTGATCACAATTCCAAATTTTTTGGAAAAAAAGTATTTTTTCGGATATGGTGATTGAAGTGTTTGAGGTTTGTTTTAAACAATTTGTTCAGGAGTATTGATCAAAATAATATTTTCTTGCTCACAGGCTTTAGCAAAATCACTGTCATAACTTGCTATACTAAAAACGCTTATAAATTGCACATTTTTATGTTCGTAAAATATTGATTTTCAACCTTGTAAGGTCTTAAAGACCTTACAAGGTTATACAGTTTTTAGTATAAAATAGGAATTTGCTGAAGTATGCAAGTAGCTAAAATTTGTGCATCGTTGGGAAGAAGGTTATACTTTTTCATCAAATCGATACTTAAAAAAATAGCATCTTGGGAAAGAGCTAAGTAATTAAAGTTCCGCAAAAAACTTTGTGTATTGTGTTTTTCTAAATAAAACCGAATTTCTTTACTTTCTTGGATACTCATTGGTGATTTTCCGCCCAGCACAGCCAATAATTTATAAATGTACTCACTAACCACAACCGAGTTGATGTGTAGTTCATACCCTTTTTGTAGTAAAAGTAATAATAATTCTGTTTTTGTTCCTTTTTCAAATTCGATCAAAATACTCGAATCAATAAATACCTGTTTTACTGTTCGTACCATTCGTGTTTTTTGGGAATGTAAGATGAATAAATTGCCAATTTCCCTTTGAATTGTAACAAATTTTGTATTTTTTGTTCTTGAGTTTGGATTTGCACATAACGATATTTTTGCAATGTTTCCAAAATTTGCTCACGATACTCAAGCGGTAATTGCACAAAAAAGGCAATTAATTGCTCTATATTGATTTGTAAAGAAATAGGAATAGTTTGCATAATTTTTCGGTTTTTTTATCTTCATAAACGTACTGAATTGTATATTGGTTTTTGGGTAAAGATACAAGAAAAAAATAAATTTTGTTGAAAAATTTACTTAATTATATTGTCTTAGCACCTACTTTTTCCTCCGAAAACCCTTAAATTGAAAAAAATAATTACCTTTGTCAAACGTAACAATTCTCCAAATACTAAACCAAAACCCTTTAACCCATGCGTGCAGATACTCACGTTTTTGACTTGATTGCTAAAGAAGAAAAAAGACAACGTTCTGGTCTGGAACTGATTGCTTCCGAAAATTTTGTTTCGCCGCACGTCTTGCAAGCGGCAGGTTCGGTTTTGACCAATAAATATGCCGAAGGTTTGCCTTCCAAACGCTATTATGGCGGTTGCGAAGTGGTCGATGAAATAGAAAGTTTGGCAATAGATCGCCTTTGTAGGCTTTTTGGGGCTACTTGGGCAAATGTTCAGCCTCATTCGGGCGCTCAAGCCAATGCCGCAGTCATGTTAGCCGTTTTGAAACCAGGGGATAAAATTTTGGGTTTCGATCTTTCGCATGGTGGGCATCTTACACACGGTTCTCCTGCTAACTTTTCAGGAAAATTGTATGTTCCTTCGTTTTATGGCGTAGAAGCCGAAACAGGCACTATAGATTATAATAAAGTAGCAGAAACGGCTCGCAAAGAAAAACCCAAATTGCTGATTTGTGGGGCTTCAGCCTATTCGCGGGATTGGGACTACAAACGTTTTAGAGAAATTGCCGATGAAGTTGGGGCTTTGCTTTTGGCAGATATTTCGCACCCTGCGGGTTTGATCGCCAAAGGCTTGCTAAACGATCCGCTTCCGCATTGTCATATTGTTACGACCACTACCCACAAAACCTTGCGGGGAACGCGCGGCGGAGTCATTATGCTTCGCAACGATATAGAAAACCCGATGGGTATTACGGATAAAAAAGGAAATTTGCGAATGTTGTCAAGTTTGTTGGATTCGGCGGTGTTTCCTGGTACGCAAGGAGGTCCTCTTGAGCATATTATTGCAGCGAAAGCCGTTTCTTTTGGTGAGGCTTTGAATGACGATTTTGCAAAATACATGGTTCAGGTCGAAAAAAATGCTGATCTGATGGCGCATGAATTTATCAAAAGAGGCTACAAAATTATTTCGGGCGGAACGGATAACCACCTCATGCTCATAGACCTGCGGGCAAAAAATATCACAGGAAAAGATGCGGAAATCGCACTGGGCAAAGCCGAGATCACGGTCAATAAAAATATGGTGCCTTTCGATACCCAAAATCCTATGGTTACTTCGGGCATTCGGATCGGGACTGCGGCAGTTACTACGCGCGGTTTGAAGGACAAAGATATGCTCAAGGTCGTAGATTTGATAGACCGAGTTATTACTAATTCGCAAAATGAAAACATTTTGAAAGAAGTACGAAAAGAGGTCAATGCTATGATGAGTGATTTGCCGCTTTTTGTGTGATTACACTCAATCAACGAGTGGATTTGTACGGCGAAGATTCTTGTTCGCCACAGAAACGAACAAGAATCTTCGTTTTACGAACGAATCAAGTTTAAGTATAAATCCTTGATTTTAAAGAATTTTGCCGTCTTTCATGGTCAGCACCCTACTCACAAGCGGGTGCTGTTCGACGGCAGGATCGTGCGAAGTAACAATAATCGTTTTTCCTTCTTTTCTCAATTCCTCAAATAAATTCAATATTTTCAATGCCATTTCCGAGTCGAGGCTTGCCGTAGGTTCGTCCGCCAAAAGGACTTTTGGTGAATTGACCAAAGCCCTTGCGATAGCCGTTCGCTGGAGTTCCCCGCCCGAAAGGTTTTTGATGGGGAACGAAAGACGGTGTTCGATATGGGCTTCTTGGGCGGCTTTTTGGACTTTTTGGCTAATTTCCCTGTTCGACAAACCCAAAGGCAAAAGCGGAATACTAATATTGGTAAAAACATCAAAACCCTTGAGAAGTTGAAAATTTTGGAAAACTACGCCAATATTTTTCTGCCGAAAAACCGTTAAAAATTTTTCTGACCATTTCGAAACTGCCTGATTTTCAAAATAATACGTTCCTGAACTCGGTTTGCTAAGGCAAGCCAAAAGTGCTAAAAGTGTAGTTTTACCCGATCCCGATGCGCCTTTGATCAAAAGCCCTTCGCCTGCCTCTATCTGCAAATCGATATTTTGCACCGCCCTCACTTCGTTGTTTTGGTTTGGATTGTAAATTTTATTGAGCTTTGTGAGTTGGATCATGGTTTTTGGGGGAAATTCTATTACAAATATACGAACTCATTGCCCAATCATCACAAATGCTCCCCAATAATACGGAAATTTGTATTTGGCTTTCATTTGCATTTGGGCGGTTTTGAAGGCTTCTTTTGTTGTTTTTCCTGAAAGCAAAAGACTGTAAAAAGTATTCATCAGTTCTTGAGTAGCATTATCATCTACTTTCCAAAGGGATGTAATTACTGCTTTTGCACCTGCTATCTTAAAACCTCGTTGTAAACCATACACCCCCTCACCTGCAACTACCTCGCCTAAGCCTGTTTCGCAGGCACTCAAAACGACCAAATCGGTTTCGTCTAAGTCCATAGTGCTTGCTTCATAAGCGGTTAGTACCCCGTCTTCAGCATTATTGTCTTTTTCGGTATTTACCCCTGCCAAAACAATCCCTGAACGCAACATTCCATTAATTTTATTTTTAGCATCACTTGGAACAAAGTAACCATGCGTAGCAATATGCAAGATATTGGGATTTTTTACTTGTTTCAATTTTTCTTCCACAGCTTGTTTACCCAAAACGGCTTCTACCTGCCAATTAGCATTTTTTAATGCCGTTTCTATGCCCTTGATTTCGGTTTCTGTTCCTGCCAAGTCTGAAAAAGCCATTTGTGTAATATTTAGGTTGAGTTCTTTGTCCATTTCAGTACCTCGTACTACGCTTTTTAGAGTATTTTCATGCTCTTCTTTGCTCATATTGTACGCAGGACGACCAAATAAATGGGCTGTTTGGGTGGAATTAGGCTTTTTTTCTTCCAAAATCTCCTTCAGATTCGTAACGATATGAATATCGTAGTATTCAATAATAAATCGTTTGTTCGTGGGATTTTGTAAAGTGTTCAGATTGATAGAGTTATACGCACCATCAGGCGAAAAATAGATTTTTTGGATTTTGCCTATCCGACTTTCCAAACTATCGGCAATAGGTTGCCAAAAAAGCTGATAGCTACTTTTGTCTTCTATATAGAACTTCATATTATTACGGTAGGTTTTCAGGGCTTTTCCCTCCATTTCTTTTCCCTGATTGAGCAAAATAGGGAATATATCGGATTGGGTTAAAACCAATGCCAAATAAAGCGTATCTTTTTCTTTGGTTTCGTATCCTTGAAACTCACATCTAACCATTTCTATAGCCACCTCACCTGTTTTTAATGTTTTTTGAAGTTTTTGGTAAGTATGCAAGGAAGGATTGTATCTTTGTTCAAAAGACTTGGAAAGGTTAGATAATTCATCAGCGAATTTACCCTCTTTGCTCTCTAAATTGCGAATATCTATTCCTGATTTTTTTCTTTCCTCATTGCTGGCATTATAGTAATTGGCAATTTGGGTCTTAGACGTCTCCCAATTTTTATACAAATCGATAAGGTCGGCTTTGCCGCTGTTTAGTATGCGCTGTTTAACTTTTACCATTTCATCCATCGATTTCGTTTTTGTCGATATCTGATGATCAAAAGCCGATTTTAATAACCTATTAATACCTTTATAATTGGGTTCTTTTTGCAACATAGTGATTAAAAAGGTAAGTTTATCCGTGGTTGGGTTATATTGAATACACTTCTCCGCCTTCTCATAGTTTCCAAGTACAAAGTAGGTCATAAACTCATGTATTGATGACCTGTAAGGTCGTAGATGGTAAGTAAAATGAAAAAGAAAAGATAGGGATTCTTCTGTAAACTCTTTTTTAAACAAAGGATAGCGTTTGTTCGCTTCTTCTCTAACACGATATGCCTGAAGATAATAAGCCTCTGCTTGTAAAAATTTTCCTTTTTCATAACTAATATCACCTAACTTTTCGATACAATAGGTTTTGTCAAGGATAGAAAAACGTCGATCATACATTGCTGAATTAAAACCTTCATTGACATCGGCTTCAATATAGTTTTTTGCTGTACTATCTGGATTTTCGATGCCAACCGAGTCTAACATATTTAACATCTTGTTAAATACCGAATCGGCTTTGATGTATCCTTTTTGTGATAAATAAAAGTTACCTAAGTGATCTAACTTCGTAAACTTACGATTGGTGTTATCTTTTTGCACTTCTTTTACCAGTATATCTTCTACCTTGTCCCATTTTT
>JAAFHK010000159.1 GCA_013297565.1 Cytophagales bacterium | reverse complement strand
CCCCAAAAGTGTCGCCATGATATGCTCCTTTGAGGGCTACGATTTTGTTTTTTGGAATATTTTGGTTGTGCCAAAATTGGATCGACATCTTGATCGCCACTTCGCAAGCCGTACTGCCGTTGTCGGAGTAAAAAATTTTGGATTGGTTCGAGGGCAAATGTTCGAGGAGTTTTTGAGCCAAAAGTGCGGCGGGTTCGTGCGTGAAACCTGCGAAAATAATATGGGCTAAGTGCTGCGCTTGTTTGCCAATGGCTTCGGCAATGTAGGGGTGCGAATGCCCATGCAAATTTACCCACCAAGACGAAATGGCATCAATGATTTTCCGACCGTCTTCGGTGTATAAATAAATGCCTTCGGCTTTGCAAATGGGCAAAACTTTAATGCGTTCGGTGAAAGGCGTAAAAGGATGCCAAACAAAATTTTGGTCGAGTAAAGTTAGATTCAAGCGTTTCTTTTTTGATAAAAATAAAGACTAAAAGCCAGCAAAGCCACTACGCTAATTCCCAAAATAACTTCACTTGTGCTGTCGTTAGTGAGTTTGGCTGTTTCGTAATGGGCTGATAATGAGTAAGTTTCGGTGTGGTAATTCTGTGGAACGAGGGTGATCGAATCTTGTTTGATTTCAGCATACACTTCAGGTTCTTCGGAGAGTTGTGGAAAACCGTAAGAAACTGTATTTTGGTTAGAATTTATATTGTTTTTACCTGTAATATCAAAATCGATGTCGGCTTTTGTCAAAAGTTCTTGGGCAGAAATTGCCAATTTGGGCGATTCGTAGGGCGGAATGACGTTGCGGTCGGTAACAGCCCACATAGCATATTGTCCTGCTTTGTTCTGGGCTTGGTTTGATTCGATCACTTGTGCCAAACGCACCATTTGCGAATTGCCTAATTGCCCAATTTCATAACGAACGTAAATATCGGGCGAACTTTTGGGTTTTTGACCGCACATGGCAAAGAGCCGATCCGTTTTTTGCTGTTTAGGGGCTAATTGGAAATGTTGTGTTTGCGTAACGACCATATTCTGGACTGTCGTATCTTTGGAAAGTAGCAC
This sequence comes from Cytophagales bacterium, assembly GCA_013297565.1. Taxonomy (GTDB): domain Bacteria; phylum Bacteroidota; class Bacteroidia; order Cytophagales; family Thermoflexibacteraceae; genus JAAFHK01. The sequence goes on along the minus strand of JAAFHK010000159.1, from coordinate 8,252 downwards.
CGTTCCACTGTTTAGTACCAAATTCAGGGTTGAATCGGTCATATTTTGGAGTCTGATGTCTATACATTTTCCATAATACGAACTCACCAAATTGGTTTGCATTTGATTGGGATTGTACGAACCGCGTACATTGATTTGCAATCTTCCCGTTTTTTTGGCATCAAACAGAGGCATAGTAGAGCTTTGCGCCCATACTACAGCGTTGCTTATGAGCAAAATTCCACACAGTATAATTCGTTTCATAAAACTTGTGTTTGCATACAAGTAGCGTAATTTTTCGTAATGTAGTGTGATTCAGGTAATTGCATACTAAAACAAACCTTTCAAACAGCAAGTTAGGCGTTTTGGTTAAAAAAACCTAATCCTTTAACTTTAGGATCGAGTTAAATATAATCTTTTACAGCCATGTTAAATACAAGCAAATTTCGTGCTTTAAAATAAAAAACGTTTGGTTTTCCAAAAAATTATAGAAATACCAACTATGTAATTTTTTTGCTATTGTAATTAAACTTTACAATTATTTTTTATAAATTGCTTATCGTAAACTAAAAAACTATTTACCTTTATGCGTAACACTCATTATTATTTCCTATTTTTTGTGTTGATTATTTTGTATGCTTGCGGTCAATCTGATAGCGGACAACAAACGCCAACAGTGGCAGCACCAACAACACAAGTAGCTACCAATATTACTGAAAACAGTTTTCAAGCAAACTGGACTTTAGTTTCTGGTGCAACAGCCTATTTGCTATATGTTTCAACAGACCGAAATTTTGGCAGTTTTGTTAGTGGGTTTAATGGAAAATCTGTAACAAGCAATTTTGCAGAAGTTACAAACTTGACACCCGAAACAGAGTATTTTTATAGGTTGAAAGCCCAAAATGGCAATACTCTATCTGAATTTTCGGCAGTCATGGCAGTCAAGACCTTAGCCAGAACAGGTGTAGCTCTTGCCGTTCCTGTTGCTCAAAATGCTTCTCAAATTACTGCCACAGGATTTAGGGCAAATTGGAATGCAGTAGCAGGAGCTACGGAATACAGCATAGATGTAGCCACTAATCAAAACTTTACTGCCTTTGTCCCTTCTTTCCAAGACCGCAAAGTGAGTGGTTTGTTTATAGATTTGACAGGTTTGAACCCACAAACAGCTTATTTTTACAGAGTAAAAGCCTTGAATGCCACGCAACAATCAGTTTTTTCTTCAACTGTTCAAGTTACGACACTTGCCAACGTGGTAACTCCTAATTTTTCTGCCTTAGAAACTTTTATAAATTCTGAAATGAGTGCCAATAAAATCAATGGATTGGCGGGTTTTATTATCAAAAATAATCAAGTAGTGTGGAAAAAAGGTTTCGGAAAAGCAAACTTAGCCGAAAATAAAAATGTAGATACCGAAACGGTCTTTATGTTGGCTTCGGTTTCTAAGACGGTTACAGGGGTCATTTTAATGACTTTGTTTGACCAAGGCAAGTTCAAATTAGATGAAGACATCAACAAATACTTGCCTTTTAAGGTTACAAACCCCAGATTTCCTAACGATATTATTACTATTCGTATGATTTTGACGCACACGAGCAGTATTCAAGACAATTCTTATAATGCCATTGGCGACAATATTACCTACCGTTTTGGAGCAGACCACCCCGAAAGTTTGGCAACTTTTATGAAAGATTGTCTAAACCCCGATGGAAAATATTACGACGCAGCCAATCTATTCACAGACAAAAAGCCTGGCACCACCACCAAATACAGCAATTTGAGTTCGGCTTTGTGTGGCTATTTGGCAGAGGTTATTGCTGGCGAGTCTTTTCATAGCTATTCAAGGAAGGTGCTTTATACGCCTTTGGGCTTAAAAAATTCAGCTTGGGCAATGAGAGATGTTAATTTAAGTAATTCAGCAATTCCCTATCAAGATGACAATACACCCATTGGACATTACAGTTTTGTAGATTATCCGAATGGTGGGTTTAGAACCAACGTAGAAGATTTTTCTAAATATTTGCTTATGGTAATGAATGGAGGCAGTTTGGGCGGTGTGAAAATTTTGGAAAGAGCAACCATGGCAGAAGTGCTAAAATCTCAAAACTTGGGTTCGGGCGAATTTGGTTTGAAATTTACTGTTTCTTCCAACGAAACAGGACATTCGGGTCTCGAAAGAGGAGTTACTGCCGAAATGTACTTCAATCCCCAAACAGGCGTCGGAGTTTTTGTAACTTTCAATAAAGGGGCAGCCGATACAGGCACTAAAATTTACAAAAAAATGATGGAAGAAGGGTCAAAATAGTAATTAGACTTCTTGCTAAATCCATTTTATCAAAAATGCTTTTGTACGGTGAAAACATTCTTGTTCGTCCAGAAACGAACAAGAACTTCGTTTTACGACCAAGGATCAATTTAGTTTCAGTATAATGCGAATCAGGGCTTCGAAAAGCCCTTTAGGGCTGAAATCTTTGTAGAAAATGCTGAAAAATAGTTTTTTACCCCCCTTTAGGGCTGAAATCTTACCAAAAGTACTCAAGATTTCACTCCTAAAGGGGTTCAAATTCGAGAGAGGGTGTATATTTTCTACTTACGGAAAATCCACATAACATAAAAACGATTTCTTTTTTTTCATAATATTAGCTCTTAAAACTAAAACCCACATTTCCCATGCTTACCGAATTGGAATGGAACGGGATAGTACAGAACATCAAGAACGAAAAATCTGTCCTGATTATAGGCACTGATGCCCTCATAGATGCACAAAACCGCCCACTTTTGCCCCAATTTCTCGAATTGGAAATTATTGGCTACCCCAATAATCCACAAATTCGTTTTTTTGATGGAGATTTTCTTTTTTTCAAAGACAACAAAAGTTCGAAAGGGACTATCCTAAGCGAATGGCAGGATTTTCTGGAAAAGCAAAAACCTACGCCTTTCCTCGAAACCCTTGCCCAAATTCCTTTTCACCTGATCCTTTGCCTCAACCCCGATCTGCGCTTGCGCAAAACTTTCGAGGAGCAAAGTTTTGATTTGGTATTTGATTTTTACCAAAAAAACAAAAAACCTGCGGATTTGGCGGAAAAACCGACAAAAGAAAAGCCCCTGCTCTACAACCTGATGGGCAAAATAGGCGAAACCAATTCTTTGGTTTTTACCCAAGAAGATACTTTCGATTACCTGATTTCGATTTTGGGTAATGAATTTCGGCTCGCCGACCGCCTCAAAAAAGAACTGCTTGATGCTGAAAATATTATCTTTTTGGGAGTGCCTCTCGAAAAGTGGTATATGAAAATGCTTTCCCGCCTTTTCGAGATTCGGGAAGAGGGTATGCGCATGGCACTGGGCAAGGAAGGCGAAATAGACAAAAACACCCAAATTTTTTGCGAAAACAGGGATATTACTTTGGTTCAGATCGATATGAACGATTTTGTGAGTCAATTAAGCCAAAAATGGACTTCTAAAGGCTATGCTTTGCGGCAAAAAATGGCACAAGGGGCAGAAAACGAACTTGACCAAATAGCCAAACTCGTCAAAACAGATGTAGGGGCTTGCCTCGAAGCCTTAGTCGATTATTTAGAAAATAAAGATGACGAATTGTATAATTCCGCTATGTTGCAACTTGGCAAACATAACAAACTGCAAAAGGACATCGGCAAAGGCACGATAGACTCGCGCGATCAGGCTGTAGCCGAAGCCAAAATCCTCGATGCTACGCTGAACATTCTGAAGGAGGCAAAGCAACTATGAAAAACTACCGCTACCCTGGCACGCGTCCGTTCGAGGAACGGGACAGCCATTTGTTTTTTGGGCGAACCCAAGATATTGAAAAACTGTATAACCGCATTTTTGTCGAAAAAATGACGGTGTTGCATGGCAAATCGGGTTTGGGAAAAACCTCGCTGTTGCAAGCGGGTATTTTGCCAAAACTGCACAAAGAATCTGATTATGAGGCGCTTACTATCCGTTTCAGGGCATACCAAGAGGGGTATTTTGTAGAGCCTGTCGAAACCTTGAGGGAGAGTGTGCAAACACTACGTCAGACGCAAGCGTCAGACTTGAAGTCTGACCGCTTGCGGTCTGACGCTATTCTAAACGAAGACGAATCCCTTTGGGCATTGTTCAAACGCCAAACTTTTGAAGGAAAAAAGCGATTTATTTTGTTTTTTGACCAGTTCGAGGAGCTTTTTACCTATCCCGATCTGTCGGTTCGGCTGTTCAGCTGTTCAAAAGTATGTTTGGAGAACTGCTAAACGGCACTGTGCCGAAAAAAACGCAAAAACGCCTACAAGAGGCTTTGCAAAAGGGCGAAATAACGGAAAGCGAATATGACGAAATATTGGCTCCGCTTGATCTGAAAGTGGTTTTTGCGATCCGTTCCGACCGCATGAGCCTGCTCGACCGCTTGGCAGACAAAATTCCTGCTATTTTGCGAAGCCTCTACGAACTGAAGCCCCTCGAACTCGAACAGGCGCGGGAGGCACTGCTTACGCCTGCCGCTTTGGGAAAAACGGAAGAAGAAAAGAAAAAATACGATTTTGCGACCGAACCTTTTGACTATGAACCCGATGCGGTGCGAAAAATCTTGAATTTTTTGAGTAAGAACCATACCCAAAAAATTGAGTCTTTTCAACTCCAAATTTTCTGCCGTTGGGCGGAGGAGTTTTCGGACAGGCGCAAGGATTACTTGATCGAAACGCATGACGTGGGCGATCCGAACCTGATTTTTGAGAATTATTACGAAACGCAAATCCAAACCCTGCCTGCGGAGCAACAGCTAACCGCAAGAAAACTGATAGAGGACGACCTGATTTATGAAAAAGAGGAGCGCCGCCTCTCGCTGTACGAAGGCGTAATTTTGGACAAGATCAAGGACAAAAAACTCCTCGATGCCCTTGTGAATACGCGCCTGTTGCGTGCCGAACCTGTGCAGGACGGTTTTGCTTACGAAATAAGCCACGATACGCTGGTAAGCCCGATCCTGAAAGCCAAAAAGCTGCGGGTAGCCGAACGCCTGCGGATAGAGGAGGAGCAACGCCAAGCCGAAGAACTGCGACAGGCGAAGGAAAAAGCCGAAAAAGACCGTTTGGAAAAGGAAAAAACAAAACGGCAGTTGCGAACGGTGCGAGCCTTGCTTGCGGCGGCGCTTGTGGCATTGATCTTGGCGGTTGGGGCGGTGTTTTATGCTTTTCAGCAAACCGAAATAGCCACAAAAAAGGAACAGGAGGCTAAAAAGTCCCTTGATGATTTCAAAATTGCGGAACGCAAACGCAAAGAAGCCGAAATAAAAACCTTAGAAAATATGGTGAGTACCTTGCGAAGTCTGGGCGATATGCAAGCCGCAAAGGATTATGAACAGAAAATAGAGGCTTTGCGGAAGGAAATAGAGGAGTTGAAGTAGCCCTCGGCGACAGTCGCAGACCTCGCCGACGGTTGGAAGATATCTACCGTAAACGAGGGCTTTTTGCCCGTCGTTTAGGAAAACACTCGCCGACGGTTGGAAGATATCTACCGTAAACGAGGGCTTTGCCCGTCGTTTAGGAAAACACTCGCCGACGGTTGGAAGATATCTACCGTAAACGAGGGCTTTGCCCGTCGTTTAGGAAAACCCTCGGCGACGGTCGCAGACCTCGCCGACGGTTGATCTTAATCAAACTCGATAATATACTTTTCAATCAATCGCCAATCCTGCATTTCTTGGTGAAATTTTTGGTATTCGTTTGTTCCGCCAAACCAATCCAAAACTTCTTTTCGTGCCAAGCGGGTAGGTTTTTGGGACAAATGGCTTTGGTAGGAAGAATACGGATAATCCATAAAATCTTCGTAAATACCGTGTTTTTGCGGGTTTCGGTGAATATACTCGATCATATTCGTAAAATACTGTTCCGAATCGACTTTTTTGCGTTCGAAGTCTTCCTCGAAAAGTGCGCCTGTACGGTTCAGCCGATGGTTGATAGTTTGGGCATAACTATTGCACAAATGCCCGATCTGTCGACTCGGATTCAGGGTGATGTACTTGCCTTTAGGGGAAGGTTTTTCCCGCAAAACGGTACGTGCGGCTTCGGATTTGATGCGTACCAAGAAATGAAAATGATTACCCATCAAACAGTACGCAAGCGTATCGGCTATAGGCGGAATGTAATAGGCGTATTTTTCCAAAAAATAGGTATAATGATCGGGCTGATAAAACAAGCGACAGGAATCGATGCCCCGATTGTAGATATGATACACACAATCGGATTCCAAAGGTGGTTTGTATGCCATATTGGTAAAAAATTAAAAGGTTAAAACAAGCACCTCGGCGACGGGTGTAGCCCTCGCCGATGGTTGAGCAACCGTAAACGAGGTCTGCGACCGTCGTCGTAGGTAGCCACCAAGATTACAAAACCTGACCGAAACGAAAACCGAGGTAGTAGTCCCTGCCATCAGGATTGCTGTCGCCCCGATAAGCAACCCGACTAACAAAATCGTTGTAGTCCCACGAACCGCCACGCAAAACGCGATAGTCGTAATTTTTGGCACGATTATTGATAGGGTTTTTGGTTTTTGCCTCTGCTGTTCCGTAAAAATTTTTATCATACCCGTCCAAGCACCACTCCCATACATTGCCCGATATATCGTAAATCCCTAATTCGTTGGGTTTTAGTAAGCCTACGCCTTGCGTTCTGCCTAATGAGTTGGATTCGTACCAGCCGACTTCATCAAGGTTGTCTGATCCTGCGTAAATGAACCCCGCTTTTCCTCCCCTTGCCGCATATTCCCATTGCGCTTCGCTTGGCAAAGAACCCGCATAAAAACGGCAAAATTCGCCTGCCCCGTACCAGTTTACATAAACCACAGGGTTAAAATCAGCTTGCGGATCAGCTGGTTTCCATCTCCCCTTTTCGTCTTTCTTTACCCCACGTCCGTCTTCAAATAACATTGCTTGTTCGGCATATTCGCCTTCTTTTACCTTGTCCGAGCCATAGCGGTTCAAGAAAACCGCATAAGCAAGGTTGGTTACTTCGTAAGTCCCTATCCCGTAGGCATCGAGGCTGACGAGGTGTTGCGGTTTTTCGTTCTCTCCGCAGTTGCTGTCTTTGGTGCTGTCGCAGCCCATCAGAAAAGTTCCTGCGGGTACTTTCGTAAGTCCGTATTTGGTGGGGTTCAGGGCATTGGCTATCAGCACCGTTTTGCGGGCGGTAGGGTTTAGCCTATATGCCTTGTCTATTTCTTTTTCGGCTTCTTCGTAGTTGCCTGCTTGCAAGAGGGCGTAGGCGGCGTTTTGGCTTTGTTGGCAAGCGAGGGCATCGGCTAATTGCTTGGCTACAAGGCTTTTAGCGGGCTTGTCGAAGGCGTTGTCGGCAAGTTGGTAATTGCGCACCGCTATGTCGTATTCGCCTATGCGGTAGGCGGAGTCGGCTTGGTGCAGGAAAAAGCGGTAATAATTGTCCGTTTTACCTGCAAGGGCTTCCAACATTCGCAATACGCCTTTTTTGGCGGTTTCGGCTTCGGTTCGGGCTTTTAGGGCATCGGTTTTCAGGCGGTCTATTTTCTGGAAAACCCTTACGAGTTCTGCCGTTACCGCTTGCGATTGATCGGGGCAAACCGTAAGGGCGGAAATGTGCTTTTTGACACATTCGAGGTATTTTTCTTGCCCCTCAAACTGTTTTGCCTCTTGGCTAAGTTGGGCATAGAGTTTTTGATTACAATTTTGGGCATAGGCTTCCGAAACCCACAGCAACAAAAAAAACAAAAGTAGTTTTTTCATATAGGTAGTTTTTTGGGCAAGATAGGGAAAAACTTGAACTATCGGCGATAGTTTTGATGGTTTCATAACCTCACACCCAAAACCGTAATATCGTCCCGTTGGGCTTCTGTACCTACATAAGTATCAAATTCGTTTTCTAAGGCTGTTTTTTGCCACGTCAAATCTTCCCGCCAAATATTTTCTACAAAATTACGCAGTCTTTTTTTACTGTATTTCTCTCCTTCTCCGTTCTGCTGATCGGTAAAACCGTCCGAGTACAAATAGAGCATTTCGCCTTTTTTTAGCCTAATTTCGTGATTTTCAAAATCACGTGCTTCGGGCTTGTGCCTACCGCCAATGGTTCGATTCGCCCCTTTTACCTGCACAATTTCATTTTCTTGGCTGTAAATAAAAGCACTTTTCGCCCCCGCAAATACCACGTTGTAAATTTCCTGACCTACTTCCTCATACATAAAAAGCCCAATGTCCATGCCATCATCATTTCGATTGCCTTGTTGGTGCAAAGCCACGCGAATTTCATCGT
>JAAFHK010000158.1 GCA_013297565.1 Cytophagales bacterium | reverse complement strand
AAATTTTCGGTTTGGTGTTTTAAAAACCAAAAACCTTTGGTTATCAATGATTTAGCCGTAGGTTATAAGGATTATTTGAAAGTGGACAGTTTTCCTGTAACACCTGATATGCCCCAAGCTTTGATTTATTTGCCTTTGGTGAGTGAAGGCGGTAAGCCGAATGGCGTGGTTACTGTGCAAAGTTTTAAGAAAAATGCCTACAAAGAACAGGATATTACGCTTTTGAAAACCCTTGCCTCTTACATTTCGATAGCTCTTGAAAACACGAAAGCCTATCAGGTGATCAAGGAAAAAAATAAAAGTATTACTGATAGTATTCGTTATGCAAAAACGATTCAGCAAGCCATGTTGCCCAGTCCTTCGGAAATGCAAACAGGTTTGACGGATTTTTTCACAATTTACAAACCCAAAGACATTGTTTCAGGTGATTTTTACTGGTACAGATATTCGCCCGATCAAGCCAAATTTGTAGTGGCTCTTGACTGTACAGGGCATGGAGTTCCTGGCGCTTTTATGTCCATGATTGCCAATTCCTTGCTGAACGAAATTATTAATGCAGAAAAAGAAAGTAATCCTGCCACAATCTTGGATAAAATGAACCGCCGTTTGCGCGAAATCTTGAAACAGGACGACAAAATAAATGATGATGGTATGGACGTTTGTCTCTGCAAAATAACCGAAGCGCAAGGAAAAAATGTAAAAGTAACATTTTCGGGAGCAAAACGCCCATTGTATTACATCGGGGCAGGATCAGGCGAGGTAAAAGCCCTCAAAGGTGATCAGCGCTCCGTTGGTGGTACTTCTTTGAAAGAACGAACTTTTACCGATCAGGAAGTTGATCTCCGCCAAGGCGATATGATTTATTTAACCTCGGACGGACTTGTAGACCAATCCGCCCCCAATAAAGAAAAATTTGGGACGGTGCGTTTTATGCAAATTATTAAAGAAAACGCCAAAAAGACAACTCAAGAACAGAGAGAAATTTTGCTTGATGCCTTGCAAAATCACCAGCAAACTGCCGAACAAAGGGACGACATTATGGTCATTGGGATTCGGGTGTAAGGCAGAATAAAATATTTTTAACTCAAAAAAAAACGACCATGATTAATTTTGCTGCCGAAATGGTTAAAATACAACATGATTTTGTGGAGAGCAATGCCGAAACTCCTGTCGAATATATAAAAATGCTTCGTGAGTTTGATGAGGATTTGGTTGAAGCGGATATTAAAAAATACGCTTTGCGCACAGGTTCGCAGATTCCTGATTTTTCCTTGCCCAATGCTTCAGGTAAAATATTGAATATGAAGGACTTGTACTCAAAAAAGACATTGGTAATCAAGTTCTACAGAGGGCAATGGTGTCCATATTGCAGTTTGGAATTACGAAAATTACAAGAACTTTTGAGCAAAATAGAGGATTGTCCAGCCCAATTAGTGGCTATTTCGCCCCAAACACCTGATAATAGTTTGAGTACAGCCGAAAAAAATCAGCTCACTTTCGATGTTTTAAGTGACGTAGGAAATGTAGTATCTCACCTATTTAATTTAGCCTATACTATTCCGCCTTATTTGAACGATTTGTACCTCAAGTTTGGACTTGATTTACAATATTTTAACGGAAAAGGCAATTTGGAAATTCCTATGTCCGCTACTTACGTGGTAGATCGCTTGGGCAAAATAGTTTATGACTATGTTCCAAATTTCCCTGATGATCGGCAAAATCCGCAATTAATTGTAGATTTTTTGGAAAATAACAGGGAAATTTTGGTTTGATTTTACAAAACCCCATGCATCCAACGGCGCAAAGTAGGGACAATAAATAACAAGATAATTCCTATAAAAATAGCGACCAAGCCAATTCCTCCAAAAACTTCTGCGTATTGTCCAATAGTTTCTTGCGGTGGTAAATTCTTATCCACAACCGTAAGCCCCGCCAAACGGCGTGCGATGAGGTTCGAAAACGACCAGCACAAATACCAACTGCCTATTGCCATAGCCGTTAGGGTTTTGGGTGTAAGTTTGGTGATCATAGATAGTCCAACGGGGGAAAGCGAAAGTTCGCCCAGAGAATGGAACAAATAACCCAAAACCAAAAACGCCAAAGGCACTAAACCAGCGTCTGTAAGCGAAAAACTACCCAAAGCGAACCAAAAAAAGCCCATGCCTAAAAATAACAGGGCATAAAAAAATTTCATGGGAGTTGAGGGTTCTTGCTTTCTTTTTGCTAAAAAAAGCCACATTTGAGAAAATAAAACGCCCAAAGACATGGTAAAAATAGGATTCAAAGCTACTAAGGCTTCAGCAGGAATCTCAAAACCGAACAGCACTCGATCTACGTTCCGTTCGGCAAAAACGGTTAGGGCGGTCGGGGCTAAATCAAAAAAAGCAAAAAAGAGGGTATTAAAAACCATCAAAACTAAAACCACAAATAATTTTTCTTTAGCCACCTGATCGGATCGGGTTGCGGTGTAGAAAATATAACCAAATGCCAACAGACCAATCGGAATTAGGATATAGTCGGCGGCTTGATAATAATATAACAAACTGATTACCAAAGGAATAGAGCATATTCCTCCCAAGTAAATTGCCCAGTCAATTCGCAAGAAACCAAATAATTTTTTGGAAAGTTTTTGAGGATTGGGTGGCAATCCGTTCGTTCCCAAACGTTTGAGGGCGATCAAAAAAATACTAATTCCCAACAACATTCCGACAAAAGCTACGGCAAAGGCATACGAATACCCATATTCCTGACGCACCCAAGGGCAAACCAAAGGACCCAAAAATGCTCCAATATTAATGCCTACATAAAAAATAGTAAAACCTGCATCGCGTCTGCTATCGCCCTCACCATACAAGCCGCCTACTATGCTCGCAATATTGGGTTTCAAAAAACCCGTTCCAACCACAATAAATGCCAAAGCCGAATAAGTTGTAATTTCAGTAGTCCCAACCATCAGTAAATTGCCCAAAGCCATCAAAATTCCACCAAAAACAACGGCATATCTATAACCTAAAAGTCTGTCCGCCAACAAACCGCCAACAATCGGGGCAAAATAAATCAAAGCGGCGTAAGCTCCATAAATTCCGTAACTTTGTGTGTCGGAATATTGGAATTGTTTGATCATAAAAAGTGTAAGCAAGGCACGCATTCCATAAAACCCAAAACGTTCCCACATTTCGGTCAAAAAAAGCAAATACAAAGGCAAGGGTTGGGTGTTAGTCGTATTTTTCATTTGTATTAAAAATATTTTTGTCAAAAAATTGCTCAAAAATAGTAATTTTTTTCAAAAAATAAATAATATTTTAGCAAAAAACGCAAATTGATAAAAAATATGAAAAAGATTAGGAAAAATGTATTTTTGTAAAATAAATTGTAAAAAAACTATGCAACGTTACCCGATTGGTATTCAGGATTTTGAAAGTTTGCGAGAAGACGGTTATGTTTATATCGACAAAACCGAGCAGATTTATAAACTTTTGGACGGAAAATATTATTTCCTTTCGCGCCCGCGCCGTTTTGGTAAATCACTGTTAATCAATACTTTAGATGCGATATTTTCAGGTAAAAAACACCTTTTTGAGGGACTTTGGATCGAAGATAAAATTGAATGGAAAACTTATCCGATCATTCGATTGAGTTTTGCCATCATGGATTATAAAAATTTGGGTTTGGAACACCAAATCATAGCTTCTTTGCAAAAAAATGCCCAAAAATATAAATTAAACATTGATTTAAACTCGCCTAAAGCGGCTTTTATAGACCTTATCGAAAAACTTTCCCAAATCGATAAAGTCGTTATTTTGATTGACGAATACGATAAACCTTTGATCGATTACCTCGAACCCGATCAAATCCCCACCGCCCAAAAACACAGGGATATTCTGAAAAATTTTTATGGTACGCTGAAAGATTCGGACAAATACATTCGTTTCGTGTTTATTACAGGCGTTTCCAAATTTAGCAAGGTATCTATTTTTTCAGACCTGAACCACCTCGAAGACTTAACCATCAATCCACTTTCCGCTACACTTGTGGGTTATACGCAAAGCGAATTGGAAAAATATTTTGGGCAAGAAATTAGGCAAATGGCTGAAAAAGAAGGACTTAGCTATGCTGAAATGTTAGAAAAAATCCGCCTTTGGTATAACGGTTATTCGTGGCAGGGCGAAAAAGTCTATAATCCATTTTCGATTTTGCGTTTTGTAAAAAGTGCCGACTTTATGAACTTTTGGTTCGAAACAGGTTCGCCTAATTTTTTGATTCAGATTCTGAACCGCGATTTTGACTATAATTTTGAGGATATCGAGGCTGATGATCGGATTTTGGGGAGTTTTCAACTCGAAAATCTGAACCCCATTACCTTGCTTTTCCAAACAGGTTATTTGACCATTAAGGAAAAAATAGGGCGTGATTATGTGCTAACCTATCCAAACAAAGAAGTAAAATATTCGCTTTTGGAAAATCTTTTGGGCGATTATACCCAATTACCCAATTTGAGTGCAACGGCTAAACGGGTGCATAAGGCTTTCGAAACGCAAAATTGGGAAATGTTGAAAGAACAAATCAATATTTTGTTTTCCAAAATTCCGAACCAAATTTTTGATGCTCACCAAGAAAAGTATTATCACGCCATTATTTTTATGATTTTCCAATTATTGGATTATCAGATTCAGGCAGAGGTGAGTACCTCAAAAGGGCGGATCGATGTGGTCGTTTCGACCACGAAAAACATTTTCATTGTCGAATTTAAACTGAACGAATCAGCAGAAAAAGCCATTTTGCAAATTCGGGAAAAGGAATATTACAAACCGTATTTGGAAAAGGAACGAAACATCATTTTGGTAGGAATTTCTTTGGAAAACAAGGAAGTTCAAGGCATTTTGGTAGAAAATTTGGAAAATTCGAAATAAAACAAGAGGTGTAGCCTCTTGTTTTAAAACCAATCATTTTGTGAGAAATACCCTAAAGGGCGTTTTACAAGTTTATATTTTTACCGAATATTGGCTTCATTCAAGGCTTTGGCGTAACGGGCGGCGTTCGTTTTGTGAATTTCGTAATCTTCGGCAAAAGTGTGATAACCTGAAAAATCTTCTTTGGCACAAAAGTACAAATATTTGTGGTTTTCAGCGTTTAGAACAGCATCAATCGTTCTGGGCGAAGGTAAATTGATAGGTGCGGGAGGCAAGCCTTCGTACAGATAGGTATTGTACGGCGAATCGAATTTGAGGTGCTGGTAAGTTACGCGCTTGATGGTGAAATCTCGATGGGCAAAAACTACAGTTGGATCGGCTTGGAGTTTCATCTTGATTTTCAAACGGTTCAAATACACACCCGCTACTTTTGGGGCTTCGTCCGCTTTTTTGGTTTCTGCTTCCACTATCGAAGCCAAAATACTGACCTGCACAGGCGCAAAACCTAATTTTCTTGCTTTTGCTTGGCGTTCTGCGTTCCAAAAAGCATCATAATTTTTTTTAATTCTTTTAAAAACCTCATCGGGCGAAGTTGTCCAATACATTTCATAAGTATCGGGCAGGAACATACTCACAATCGTTGCGGTATCGAAACCAAACGTTTGTACAAAAGCGGGATCATTCATTTTTTGCATAAATTCGGCAGAATCTGTACTCAAATAGCTTGACAGTTTGCCTGCCAAATTTTCCTTCAGACGAATATTATTAAAAGTAACTTTGACAGGAGCCTGCACGCCTGATCGCAACATACGCACCAAGCCAAAATTGCTCATATCTTTTCGAACGATATAACGCCCCGCATGGACTTTTTCCGAATAACCCAAAAAGCGAGCAACAAACATAAAAGACATACGATCCTGAATGTATTTTTCGGCAATCAAACCTTCAACTAATTGCTGATAATTTGTGCCTTTTGGAATAAATAGAACCCGATCTTCTGTACCAACTTGGGCGTTTGCCTCCATAAATAATTGATAAAAATAAACCGTAAGTGTGGTAGTGAGGATCGCAATGCCTACAAACAATGCCGCCGAAAATTTTTGTCTTTGATTAAGTGCCATTTGATAAAATCGTATATTTTAGGGTGCAAAAAGGATTTTTTATATACAAAGAAATGAAAAAAAACTTTAGCGTTTAAATTTTATTCGTAAAAGTTTGAAAATTTTGGAAACTTGCGTATTTTTGCCCAAACCCAAAAGATAAACAACGATGAGTACAACCGAAATTTTTGAAAAAATGTCCCAAATTGCCGAAGTTTATATTACGGAATTGGATCATTATACAGACGAACAATTTAATCATAAAGCCTCCGAAGAACAATGGTCTTTGGCACAAATGTATGAACATATTTGCATGGCAAGTATGCTATTTAAGCGAAATATTGAAAAATGTTTGGCACGTGACAAAGGAAGTTATGAAGGTGAAAAAAATAAAAATGGTGTGGCAATCTACGAAATGGGCGGTTTCCCTGCTATGAAAATCACACCTCCGCAAGAATGGCAAAGCGCGCCCGTAGGCAAACCCAAAGCTGAATACGCTGATATTTTCAAAAAAATCCTTGCCGATTACCAAGCCCTGATCGAAAAGGTCGAGAAAGACGATCAGACCTATAAAACTTTGCACCCTGTTCTGGGACATTTGACGGCTAAGGAATGGTTTGTGATGAATGAATTTCACAGCCGCCATCATCTCCGCCAAAAAAAGGAGCTGGATCATAATTTGGGATTGTACTAAAATTTAAAATAACATTTCTTTCTGAAATGTTATTTTTTGCTATTTTTTTACTGTTTATATTTAGTCTAAATAAAACGAACAATTATGCGCATGGCTTTGATGGGTAATCCCAATTCGGGAAAATCCTCTGTATTCAATTTGCTAACAGGACTGAACCAAAAAGTGGGGAATTTTGCGGGAGTAACGGTCGAGAAAAAGGTCGGTTCGTGCAAATTACCCAATCAAGAACGCATCGAAATTATTGACCTTCCAGGCACCTACAGCCTTTATGCTAAAAGCCTTGACGAAAAAATAGCTACAGAAATCCTCTTGGACGCAGAAAACGAACTCAAGCCTGATGCGGTTGTAGTCGTGATTGATGCCTCGAACCTTCAGCGTAATCTCTTTCTTTTTTCCCAAATCCAAGATTTGGCTTATCCTGTTATTTTGGCAATCAATATGATTGACGAAGCCGAAAAAAAGGGTTTATTTTATGATTGGAAAATACTGGAGGAAAAAATAGGCAATCGTTTAGTACTTATCAACGGTAGAACGGGCGCAGGAATCGAGGATTTGAAGAAAATTTTGCAAAATATTAGCCCAAAAAAGCATATTCCTTTTTTTGAAATTCCTGAAAACGAAAACCCTTATATTCAAAAAATACAAAATCAATTTGCTTTGCCTTCGGCTTATTGGGCATATTTTTATGCGAACCAAACAGATATTTTAAAACCCGAAAAAAATGCAAAAATCAATGATTTATTGAAAGATTTGACTATTGACAAAGCCGAAAACCAAACCCAAGAAACCCTAAAACGGTATGAAAAAATTAAGCAAATTCTTAATAAAATCTTAATCCGCTACGATCAGAACGCCGCCAAAAACTCGATTACACTGAAACTCGACAAGATTTTACTGCACCGTTTTTGGGGTTATCTGATTTTTATTTTGGTTCTTCTACTCATTTTTCAGGCAATTTTTACGTGGTCGAGCTTCCCGATGGACATGATCGAAGCCTCAATCGCAAGCCTGAACGGTTTTTTGCAGGAAAATTTGCCGCAAAGCGCTTTGACGAGCTTGCTAACAGACGGAATTATTGCTGGTGTGGGCGGAATCGTCATGTTTGTACCCCAAATTGCTATTTTATTCGGTTTTATTGCTATTTTGGAAGAAACAGGCTACATGGCGCGGGTGGTATTCCTGATGGACAAAATGATGCGCCCTTTTGGTTTGAACGGACGAAGTGTTGTTCCTTTGATTTCGGGGGCGGCGTGCGCCATTCCCTCCATCATGGCGACTCGGACTATCGAGCATTGGAAAGAACGCCTGATTACGATTATGGTCGTGCCTTTTATGAGTTGCTCGGCTCGTTTGCCCATTTATGCTATCGTGATTTCGGTCATTATTCCCGAAGAATACCTTTGGGGGCTGTTTAATTGGCAAGGAATCGTGCTGTTTTTGATGTATGTGTTGGGTGTTGTGGCGGCTTTGGTTTCGGCTTGGGTTTTTAGTATGCTGATCCGTTCCAAACAACGCAGTTTTTTTATCATGGAACTGCCGACCTACAAAAGTCCTCGTTGGCAAAACGTAGGGCTAACGGTTTTCCAAAAATCGCAGGCTTTCGTAAGCGAAGCGGGAAAAGTTATTTTGGCGGTGTCGATAGTTTTGTGGGTTTTGGCTTCCTACAGCCCGACCAATTCGATGGAAAATTGGGAAGCAGAAACTCGAAAAACCTATTCAGAAATGCCTGAAAAAGACCTAAAAAACAAAATAGCGGCGGTAAAATTGGAAAATTCGTACATCGGGCATTTGGGTAAATTTATCGAACCTGTTTTCCGACCTTTGGGCTTCGATTGGAAAATCGATATCGCTATTTTGACTTCTTTTGCGGCGCGCGAAGTGTTTGTTGGCACGATGGCAACCATATACAGTTTGGGGGCAGATTCCGCCGCCGATCAGCAAACGATCAAAAGCCGCATGGAAAAAGAGAAAGACGAACTCACAGGAAAACCGCTTTATGGCAAAAATTTAGGCTTTTCTCTCTTGATTTTCTACGCTTTAGCCATGCAATGCATGAGTACCATAGCAGTCGTTTATAAAGAAACGGGCGGTTGGAAATATCCCCTTTTGCAATTCGTTTATATGACCGCAACCGCCTATTTTTTGGCGTATTTGGCGTATGTCATTTGGTCATAGGAGAGTAGCCCTTTTAGTATATTTTTTTCTAAAAAACATCACTTTTCCTCTGTGATATGGTACAAAACCCATTTTCACCTTTCCGTTTGCGGAATACCCCTAAAAAATTAGCGATAAAAAGATGGCTAATAACTTGTCATACGCTTATAACATTAAAGTTTATGAACAATTTGGAAAATGCTCTTTAGGGTGTTTCTAAAACATTGAAAATCAACTTATTAGCACAGAAAAAATCTATGCTACAGACTTGTTCATAAGCTTTATGACCAAAATATTTTCTTTTGAGATCAAAAAACATAAAAAAGCCCTTGCAAATATTTGCAAAGGCTTTTTGTACAGCATACGGGAATCGAACCCGTGTTCCCACCGTGAAAGGGTGGTGTCCTAACCCCTAGACGAATGCTGCATTTCGTCTGACAAAATGTAATTTCTGGTCTTGAATTACC
>JAAFHK010000157.1 GCA_013297565.1 Cytophagales bacterium | reverse complement strand
TGTTTAAGGCACAATACCCGAACCGCGCCAAAGACGGCAGTACGTATTGGGTAGATGCTACGATAGCTCCTGTACTTGGTGAAGACGGCAGACCAGTGAAATACATTGGGATTCGGTTTGATATTACTCAACAGAAAAAGACAGAACTCGAACTCAAAGAGTCACAGGGCGAACTTACAGCCCGTTTGGAAATACTGAATAAAGCGGCTTTGCTTACCGAAAGTGATTTGTTTGGCAATATTACTTATGCCAATGAGAAATTCTGCGAAATTTCGAAATACAGCCTTGATGAAATTATTGGCAAACCGCATAATATGCTTCGCCATGCGGACAATCCCAAAACGTTGTTCAAAGAAATGTGGGATTCGATCAAAGCGGGCAAAATGTTTAAGGCACAATACCCGAACCGCGCCAAAGACGGCAGTACGTATTGGGTAGATGCTACGATAGCTCCTGTACTTGGTGAAGACGGCAGACCAGTGAAATACATTGGGATTCGGTTTGATATTACAAGCCAAAAACGCAAAGAAATAGAGTTAAGAGAGGCACAAAGCGAATTGAAAGCTCGCCTTGACGGTATGAACCAAGCCACTTTGCTTAGTGAAAGTGATTTGTTTGGCAATATTACTTATGCCAATGAGAAATTCTGCGAAGTTTCGAAATACAAACTTGAAGAAATTATTGGCAAACCTCATAGTTTATTACGCCACCCAGACAATCCAAAATCTTTGTATAAAGAAATGTGGGATACGATCAAAGGTGGTAACGTATTCAAAGCCCAATACCCAAATCGGGCTAAAGATGGTAGCACTTACTGGATAGACGCTACGCTTGTTCCTGTACTTGGCGAAGACGGCAAACCTGTTAAATACCTTAACATCAGGCTGGATATTACTAAGCAGAAGGAGCAGGAAATAGAGATCGAAAAGCAATTAAAAATGATTACAAACAGCCAAATCTTTACAGAAAGTATTTTGGCAAGTGCAGGTAGCATTTTTATTGCGGTTGATGATGCGGGTACGGTTCAGTTTTGGAACGAGGAGGCGGAGAAGTTTTTGGGTTATGATTATCAAGAAGCAGTAGGAAAAATCGATCCTACGTTTTTCCATGACGAAATGGAAATGAAAGCCGAAGGCGAGCATTTGGCGAAGACTTATGGAGCAAAGATTGATACGCCACTTGACGTGCTTAAATACTTTGCTTATGAACGCAAGGAGGTATATGAAAAAGAATGGACTTACCGTCATAAAAACGGAAATCCCTTCCCTGTAAATTTGCGGATTTCGGCTTGGCGCAACGAAAAAGGCGAAAATATTGGTTTGATTGCGGTAGCGAAAGACATTACGCAGGAGAAAAAAGCAAGAGAGGAACGCGAAAAACTATTCCAAGAAATAGCGGAAAAAGAATCGGAAATTTCAGGTTTGTTGAGTGCTATCAATGCCAGTATGATCATGGGGCAGTATTCTTTGGAAGGGAACTTACTCCAAGCCAATGACAATTATGTTCGTACCATGAAATACGAAAGCGCTTCGGAAATGGAAGGGAAATTTATCGAAAACTTTGTTTTTGCAGAGTATTTGGACGATTTTCGCAAAATTTGGGAAAAAATCAAACAAGGAGAGGCTTTTCAGGGTGAGATTCGAAGAAAAACCAAACTGGGTGATTCACGCTGGTTTTTGATGAACTATACGCCTGTTCGGGATCGGAATGGCAATTTAAGCAAGGTTTTGTATTTGGCAAATGATGTTACGGAAGAAAAACTGCGAAATGCGGATTATCAAAGCCAGGTTGAGGCAATTATTCTGTCCAATGACGTAATCGAATTTGCTCTTGACGGTACAATTATTAAGGCTGATGATTCCTTTTTGGCAGAATTTGGTTACACCAAAGCGGAATTGATAGGCAAAAATCATAAAATGCTTTGCTCCCCCGAATTTGCCAATAGTGCGGATTATCAAAAATTCTGGCAAAAACTGGTTTCAGGAACGTATGATTTTGATACTTATCGCCGAATTGATAATAATGGGCAAATTTTGTGGTTTGAGGGAACCTATAACCCCATTACGGACGTAGATGGAAAAACCACTCGGATAGCGGCTTATGGACAAAATGCAACCGAACGCCGCAAAGCCAATTCCGAAAATCGCGGTCGGAATGTGTCTATTGATCGGTCAATGGGTGTTTTGGAAATGGATTTGCAAGGCACTATTTTGAATGCCAATGCCAATTTCTTGAACTTTTTTGGTTATTCCATAGCAGAAGTGAGAGGAAAACATCACAGTATGTTTGTGCCAAAGGAATACGCACAAAGTAATGAGTATAAAAATATTTGGGAAACCTTACGAAAAGGAGAGTTTATTAATGATACTTTTCGTAGAATCCGCAAAGATGGATCAGTAATTTGGGTAGAAGGCAATTACAATCCTATTTCTGATATTGATGGCAAACCTTACAAAGTTTTCAAATACGTACAAGACGTAACCGAACGCCGCACTGCCAATGCCGAAAATAGGGGTAAATTGGCGGCAATTAATCAATCTTTTGCTGTGGTAGAATTTGATTTGCAAGGAAATATTTTATTTGCCAATGATTTTTATTTGCAAGCCGCTGGCTATAGTTTGGCAGAGGTAAAGGGACGACATCACAGCCTTTTTTGCGAACCCATGTATGTCCGCAGTGCCGATTACACCAAATTCTGGGAAGATTTGCGAAATGGTTCGATCCAAACTGGCGAATTTAAACGTTTGTCGAAAACAGGGGAAACCATCTGGTTGGAAGGAAATTATAGCCCAATCCGTAACCATGACGGCGAGATAGTCAAAATTGCTAAATATGCCAATATTACGACTGCCTTCAAAAAAGCATTTTTGGCAGTTGGTGAAACGGTACAGTCTTTGGCGAAAGGGGATTTGACTAAACGCTTCGAACTCAAAACGGGTAGCGGTGGGTTTGTGGAGATGTCAAACGCCTTGAATACCGCTATGCAAAGTTTGAATACCTTGCTCAAAGGAATCGAAATAAGTTCTGACGGTGTAGAACAGGCGGCTAACCAAATGTTTGGGCGTTTTGAGAGCATGGAAGAGAATACAAGTGAGGTGGTGAATGCGATTCAGCAGATTGCGCTGGGTATGCAGGAGCAGGTAATCCGAACAGACGAAGCCTCACGCTTGGTAGAGGCGATCTTAAAAGTGGCGAAAGATACAGGGCAAAAATCCGAAATTATCAGCAAATCTGCCGAACAAGGTATGGAAAACTGCCAAAACGGTATGGGAATTATCAAGAAACTGATCCGAAGTATGACCGAAATAGAGGAATCGGCAAGGGCAACCTCGAACTCGATTACTATTCTTACCCAGCGTTCGGAGGATATTTCGCGAACCCTTAATGTAATCACGGATATTGCGGCACAAACGAACCTTTTGGCTCTGAATGCCGCTATCGAGGCGGCACGGGCAGGCGAAGCGGGACGGGGGTTTGCGGTAGTTGCCGAAGAAATTCGTAAGCTGGCAGAAGCCTCCAAAAAATCTGCCACTGAAATAGACAAGGTGATCAAAGACGTACAAAAAGACATTTTGGTCGCAGGAAAAGCCATTGACAAAATGGAGTTTTCGGTAAATAACGGAAATAGTTCTACGCAGGACGTAAAAGATATTTTTGATAATATCCTAAACAACAGCGAAAAAACTTACACACTTTCCAAAGACGTGCTACAGGCTACAGAAAACCAAAAAGAGGCAATTAATGAGGTGGTTCGAAATATCGAAAAAATTGTGGTTGTTTCCGAACAGACCGCCGCAGGAACAGAAAATGTTGCTCGATCTGCCAAAGACCTAAACTCTTTTATGGAAGACATTGCCAAAACAGGCGGAAATTTGGCAAACATAGCGAAGGAACTCGAAAGAGGCGTAAGCCAATTCAAACTGGCTTAGCATTTTTGAGGCAAAAAAAGAAAGACCAAAAGTTTTAAAACTTTTGGTCTTTTTTATTTATACCCGAATGCCCAGCACCAAAATATCATCTATTTGTTTTGAGTTGCCCGCTGTGATCCACTCTTGTAGTTTTTCCTCCAAAACAAGGGCTTGCTGGGAAATAGGTTGCAGGTAAATATCCTGAAATAGTTGGAATAAGCGGTTTTTAGAAAAACGCCGTTTTTCTTTTCCGCCAAACTGGTCAATATAACCGTCCGAAAAGAGATAAAAAGTAGTTTTGTTTTCAAGATTTCCGTTGAGGCTTGGTAGCGCAATCTCATGCTTTTGGAAACTGCGTGTGGAGAGTTTGATCCCAAAAGTATCACCAATGGGGTTTTTATCGCCTTTTATTTCCCAACTTTTGCCCTCTTGAAAATAAATGATAGAATGTTTTGCTCCCGCAAATTCCATTTTGGCTTCGAGCAAATCGATCACCACAATACTAATATGAATACTATCGCGGTTCTGGGACTGTGATTGGTTTAGTAAATAAATAATGCCTTGGTGCATTTCGCTTAGGATCAGGTCGGGTTCATAAATGCCACGATCCCGCACAATTTGGTTCAGCAAAGAGTTCCCAATCATACTCATAAACGCCCCTGGTACGCCGTGTCCCGTACAGTCCGAAGCCGCTACCACTACTTTATTGCCCGATTCATCATTTTTTTTGCCAAACCAATAAAAATCACCTGAAACAATGTCTTTGGGTTTGAACAGCACAAAGGATTCTATTCTTTCCTCATTTATTTCGCCCATTCTTGATAAAATAGCCGTCTGAATCCGTTTGGCATAAGTGATACTTGCCGTAATTTCTTTGTTTTTGTGTTCTATATCTTCTTTTTGGTGATGAATAATCCCGATAGTTTGATGCAATTCTTGGTTGACTGATTTGAGGGCTTCGGTGCGCTGGTCGACCAGTGTTTCCAGATTTTCATTATAGCTTTTTAGTTCTTCAGAAAGGTTGGCAACTTGCAAAAAAGCATTCGAGAAACGCATCGAAAGTAAGGCGGCTTGTGAAAAAAAGAAGACAAAAAAGCCCCAAGGAATGATATAAAAAGTATTGATAATCAAGGAAGAATGCAAAATATCATTCACAGATGTCAATATTAGCACCAGAGAACCCAAAGCAAAAACGTATGCTCCTTCGCGCTTGTGCCAAACAGACCTAAACAGACCGTAAGAAGCGGTGCTAATGAGTATAAGCATCAAAATTTGATACGGAATGAGCAAATGGGTGTAGAAGTTGGAATCGGTCAGGACTACAATCACCACAAAAAAACCAATGATCGTAGAATAAACACGAAGGAAAGGGCGCGAAAAATCAAGCGGGAAAACCGACACCAAAAAAGAATACACCAGAGGTGAAAGCAAAAACAAGGAAATGTATTCTACTTTGAATTTTAAATCCCAAGAAATCGTGGGCAGTAAAGTAACTATATATGCTTCGTTGGTGCAAATAATGCGAATAGGCACTGCAAAACAGAGTAAGGCAAAGGTAAGTGCCGAGTTTTCCTTTTTTCGAATACCAAACAAAAATAAATGATAAAAACCCATCAAGATCAGGCTACCACACAAAAAAAGCGTCATAGAGAGCGCATTTTCCCGCATTTGTTGAATGTCTTTATAGTTACCCAACCAAAAACTTTCCCACAAACCGCCTTTGCGGTGGTGGAAATTGGAAATATGTACCAGAATATCTAAAGTATCGTTTTTTGTTTGAAAATAAACCAGACTACTGCTGGGATAGGCTTGCACTTCTTGAGCCGTTTTGCCTATTTTTCCAAATTTAATAGGTTTTTCTCCGTTGATACTAAGCTCCCATGCCGAAGATTGGTCTAAGGTTTTGAGGGCTAAAATAGATGAGTTTGGAGGTAATAAAATCCGAAGTCTGTAGCTTGCAAAACCGTGTCCAGTGATCGCTTGCCCTTCCCAAGTCCCAATTTGCTCCCAACTTGCTGAAGGTACTTTCAAATAAGTAGGATTTGGCAAACTATCTAACTGCTTGATAGTCAAGAAATTATTATAATAAAATTGCCATTCTCCGTCTAAATTTACAATTCCGTTTTGTTCAAAATTCCATTGACGTAAATCCAACACTCCTTTGATCACTTCAGGCTGTGATCCTGCTTTCGCTTTGGGCAACAAGCATAAACACGACAACAAAAGAAGTGTATAGCGGAGAAAAGAATAAAAGTAAGTCATGGTAATGATCGCTGTATCAAAATGTATAAAGTATGCCTATTTCAAATAACAACAATTATGCAGATACGTTCCAATGCAGCCAATAATTATCATATACTAAAACTAAATTGGTACTTGGTCGTAAAACGAAGTTCTTATTCGTTTTCGTGGCGAACAAGAATGTTCGCCGTACAAAATCAGTTTTGATTGAGTATATACCTTATCGTACCCTCAATTTGCGCCCAATCCGCAAAATGGTTCGGGACGAAATGCGGTTCAAGGCGCACAAATGGCGAACGGAAATTCGATACATAAGGCTGATTTTGTTCAAGTTATCATTTTCCTGAACGGTATGATAAATAATTTGGCGGCGTTGGGTTAGGTGTTCGAAGTGGTCAGGTCTTAGTTGGAAAAGATCGGTTTTGATGCGGGCGCTGTCAAAATCATAAATCGTTTCGGGATCAAAAGTATGTCCTTTGTAGCGAACTTCATAGTGCAAATGAGGCCCCGTGCTACGCCCTGTCGAGCCTCCTTTGCCAATTTCTTCTCCCGCTTTGACAGGCTTGCCAACAGCTACTCCAAGTTTGCTCATGTGTGCATAAACCGTTTCTAAACCGTTATAGTGCCGTAAAACAACCACATTTCCATAGCCTCCTCTGCGGTCATATTTGCTAATTCGCACAATACCATCAAAGGTAGCCATAATGGGCTCGCCTACATTGAGGTCGAGATCGATGCCGTGATGCCAACGCCGCCACCGAACGCCAAAGCGTGAGGTTACGGTGAGTGAAGTTAAAGGTGGCGACCATAATTGTTTTTTTTCAGGGTCGTACAAACGAATCGCTACGCTGTCCTGCCAATCAGTAATGTCGTCATCATAAGGATTAATATTTTCCGAATCCCAAACCGCAAAATAGCTTGCAATCGTTACCCAAGCGTCATCGTAGGCAAACTGCTCATCGATAGTAACTATAGACTCAAATTTTACATCAAAGAGATTGGTCGTATCTTCTCTCAAAAGACTTTTGGGAATTCGAAAACTCAAAGGATTTTCTTCAGTTTCAAAATCTTCTAAATGATTGAAAACCAAAGAAGTATCGCTTTCCAAATCCATTTCATCTTCGCTTTCTTCCAAATCTGCCGCCTCTATTTCTTCTTTCTCTTGGGGTTCGGTCTTTTCAGATTTTGTCAATTCTTTTTCTTTATTGGTTGCATTTGCGCCTACTTGGCTCGGATCACCCGATCCGCCGCCTATTCCGCCTGTTTTATTTTCTGCCAATTTGGTATTCGAGGGTACATTTTCGCCTTCGGCTTTTATTTTATCTGTATTTTTGCCCTTTTCGCGTTCATCTTGGATATTTTCTTCATTGGCTTGGCTTTCTTTTTTTCCATTATTGCGTAGCTTGTCCAATAGTTTTCCCAAACCTTTTTTATCTTTTGGCAAATCTTTAGCATTATTTTCTTTTACTTGCTCAGCTTCCAACAGATTATTGAGGCTTTCTGTAAAAATATCGTCAGTTTGCTCATTCAAAAGGCTGTCCAAGTGTTTGAGTTGATCGGGCGTGGTACTCATGGGCGGGGCAATTTGGGACGGGCTAAAATCGACCTGATGGTCTTGTGATCGCATATTGAGCAGTCCGTCAGGAACTATTTTACCGTTTATAAAATAGTTATCTTTGGTTTCTATGATTTTCTGGACAACCCTAATCGACATAAAGTCGCTTTTGGGCTGGGCATGAAGGAGCAAGGGTAAAAAACCAAAAAAGAAAATGATTGGGCTAAAAACTCGTTTTTTACCAAGAATGTATTTTGAAAACAACTCAAGCAAATAAAATATATTTTGCATAAACTTTCATAATTTTGATAAGCGGAGCAAAGTTAATGTTTTTTGGATTGCCTTTAAATTTTTTTGGCAAAAAGAAGTTCTTTTGCTAATATTGCTTGCTAAAAAATTCGTTTTCGTATTTTTAAAAACTATCTTTAGCCAAGTTCCGTAAAAACACTGTAATTGAACGTTTTATCTCGATAAATCGTTTTGGCAACGAAACATACACAAATCACTCTTATACCTTTTGAAAATTAGTTCAAACTTTATGTTACACAAGACCATGAAGAATTATTTTACTAAAAAAATGCAAAGAAAAAATCGGTTTATTGATTACAAATATTTGTTAATCGGTCTTTTATTTTTTGCAGGGCAAGCCTCTCTTTTTGCCCAAATCCCTACAGCCCCTACGGTAACGGTGCGGTGGAATGACGGAGCAACCCCAAAACCTGCTCCGAGGTGCGGAAATGGGCAGTTGATTGCTACCGCAAGTGGTGCGCCTGTTGGTGGAGTGTATAGATGGTACAGCACTGCCGATGGCGGGAATCCTTTGGTTACGACTACGGGGATTACGGTAGCCGCTAATACATTGACTATCAACCAAGTAAGGTTTAATATAACGTATTATGTGTCGGTTTTTGCTAACAATGCCGAAAGTCCAAGAACGCCTGTTAATTTTACTATTTCGCCGCAGGCTCGTATTCTAAGCGGTTCAAGAACAGGCTTTTGCGGAAATCCGACTGTTCCCTTAGTTGCCGAATCCGATCCTACTGCGGTAAGCTATCAATGGCAGTATTTTGGGGTAAATGCGGACGGTGATGCAGATTGGATTAATGCAGGAGTTGGGACAACTATTACGGCAAGCACTACGGCTACTTATCGCTTAATCGTTACTGATGGCAGTGGTTGTCAAAGTTTGAACAATGTGGAAGTTGCCACTAATTACACTCCTAATGCTTTTATTCTTGACGGAGCTACGGAAGGAGCAGGAACACAAAGAATAGACCGTTATTGTGCGGGTTCTACCAATACCTTAAATGCGCAAGTGGATCAGGGAAGTACCTATACTTGGATTTATTCGGCTACGAATGGAAGTATTGTAAGTTTTACTACAGTAGGTTCTGGGCTTTCGCTTTCTCCTGCCAATACAGAGGGTTTTTATAGGGTTCGAGTGAATAAAAATGGTTGTTTTCAGGACTCCGAACCTGTGCAGGTTATCAAAAGCGATATTCCTACGGCTTCTATTACCATTAATGGTACTGCGGCTTTTTGTCAGGGCGAAAATAGAACCCTTACAGCCGTTACGGATTTGGGAGATACGTACATTTGGGAATATGCCGCATTTGCTACAGGTACT
>JAAFHK010000156.1 GCA_013297565.1 Cytophagales bacterium | reverse complement strand
CCCGCTTATTTCTGGCAATGTCAAATCGCTTTCAGTCCAACGTTTTAACCTTCAAGATGCCAATTTTCAGCTGGTTCGCTTTCAAAAAAATAATCGCAATGAACTCAATATCAATAATTTAACAATTAATTTCCAAAATTTCCTCATCAATGCCTCGGCACACCGCAAGCCAAACAAAATCTTTTATTCTGATGCTCTCGAAGTCCGCATGAAATCACACACTTTTGACCTACCAGATAGTATTCATGTCTTAAAAGTCAATGATTTGTACCTTTCTACGGCAGAAGGCAAGTTGCATTTGGGCAAGTCCGAAATCATGCCTCGCAACAATGCTCACGAATTTGATCCCTATCACAACCGCATGGAAATTCGGTTTAATAGCTTGATTTTGAATAAGTTTGATTTTAAAAAAGCCTTTAGTGAGCAAAAGTTTGAAGCCGAAAAACTCTTTTGTGATCAGCCACAAATCAAAATTCAGATCAAAAATTTTCAAGATAGTTTGCGAATCGCCAAGAAAATCGAGAAGCGAAAAAAGGCGATTCCTTTTTCGGAAATTGTGCGAAAATTGGAAGTAGGCGAAATGGAAATTCGAAATGGAAGTTTGGATTTCAAAGGTCGGGAAAAATATAATGAACTGAAAATCAAGAATTTTAGCCTAAAATTCGACCATTTTTGGGCGGACACTTTAGCTTTAGCCCAAAACCGTTTCGAACCCAAAGCTGATTCGGTAGAACTGAAAGCGGAAGGGCTTTTGGCTTTTTTGCCCAAAATCGAACACAGCCTCAAAGCCGATTCTATATGGGGAAGTTCTGCCAAGCAGGGTTTGGAAATCGATAATTTGGCTTTCACTCCGCTTTTCCCTTCTAATCGGCAACGCACCCAAATCCATTTGCGTTTCCCAAAACTGCGTTTGGAGGGTACGGATTTATTAGCTTTATTTTTTGATAAAAAATTGATTGCCAATAAATTAGACTTAGAAAAAGCCGATCTTTTTTTCCAATTATCTGAAAAGAAAACGGCTGTTTCGAGTTCTTTTTCTTTAGAAAAAAGTTTTTTTGAGGCTTTGAAAAAAACAGGTTTGGAAACCCAAATCGACAGCCTGTTGATGCACCGAAGCAAACTTGTTTTGCGGAACGATTTGCAAAAACAAATTACTTTTTTGGAAGATTTCGACCTGAAAATCAAGGACTTAGGAATCCGAAAAGATTTAGAAATTACACCCGAACGTTTTATGTATGCCCAAAATATTTGGGCAAATGTGCCTATTTTTTGGCAGGAAACGCCTCGAAATTTGGTTTGGGCAAAAAATCTATCTTTTTCGACCCAAAAACGAAGCATAAAAATAGATAGTGCCTTGATTAGCAACTGTTTCGCAGGCAAAATGAACCAAACCGAAAAAGAAAAAATACCGAACTTTTATACAATCCGTTTGGCAGAAACCCAAGCCGAAGGATTTGATTTTTTTGAAACTTTTATAAATAAAAAATTGAAAATCAAAGAGTTACAAACTCAAAACCCTTTTTTGCAGTATAGCGAACGCCGTCCAAAAGATAGTTTGAAAAAAAGCTTCGAATGGGATAGCTTGTCCCTATATCCTTATATTCGGAGTCTGCTTTATAGTGTGGATTTGGATACTTTTAGACTACAAAATTTGACTTTTGAGAGAAATTTTTGGAAAAAATCAGTCCAAAAAAAGGAAATTTGGCAAAAAATAGATGCCAATATTAGGAATTTATATCTTGATAGTGCTGCTAAACAAGACTGGGAACAGCCTTTTTTTGCTAAAAATATAGATTTAAAAATAAGAGATTATGAAATTCCTTTAAAAGACAGTCTTTATCAACTAAAAACTAAAGCTATAGGCATCAGAACTGCCGAAAAAACCTTGTTTATTGATACTTTAGAATACTTGCCAGTGTATTCGAAGGAAGATTTTTGGCAGAAAAAAGGCGTTCAGGCGGCAAGAATGGAAGTACGCTTGGACAAAACAGAACTGGTAGGAGTCGATTTGGCTAAATTACTGAAAAAGAGAGAGTTACGAGCAAAAAAAATGAATATAGAGGATTTGCTGTTTTCGGCATATATGGATCGCCGTCCTCCGCCTCCGCCCCCAAGCAAAAACCTTGATGCTCCATGGACAAGGCTCTTGAAAACCGAACAGGTCATTGATATTGATAGTTTTAACCTTTCAGGTTTGGATATTATTTACGAAGAACGCACTCGCAAATCGCCCAAAACAGGGACGCTTACTTTACTCAATGGTAAGGTCGAAATTGCGAATTTGACGAACGATAGTGCGAAAATGGCTGGTAAAATGCACTTTCGTTTTGCGACCGAACTCATGGGCGAAGGTGAGTTGAATGTTTTGGGAAATTTTCCGCTTGCGGACTCGGCTCGAAGCTATCATTTTATTGCCTCGATGGGTGGTATGGACATGACTTTACTAAATCAATATTTGGAAAAACCCTACGGCGTAAAAATTTCGAGGGGCGAAGCCCAACAAATGCAATTTTGGTTGAAAGGCAACGAAAATATAGCCTACGGTAAAATGAATTTGGGTTATAAACGCCTGAAAATTGCCCTGATCAATTTGAAAACTGAACAGGCTAAAGGCTTCAAAGTCAAGGTTTTATCCTTTTTAGCAAATGCTTTTTTTCTGCGCCACAACCGCAATCTGTTCAAAAAACGCCATGCAGAAATTTATGTTGAACGCAATCCCGAAAAACCTGTTTATACTTTGCTGCTCAAGGCATTAACGGCTGGTATGAAAATGAGTATCGGCATGAATGACGCAAAAATGCGGAAAAAATATCGTGAAAAGATTAGGTAGGGAAAGTTTAAGGGAATGAAAATAGCTTTTATTTGCCAAATTGTTCTTCGGTGAGTTCCAGCAACGTTTGCAAATAGCCTTTCATAAAGGCTGTTTTCGTTGGTTCTGTTGTAGAATTTTGTATTTTTGTACCCAAATTATACTCTATTCAACTTTCTGAAAATGAACTATTTAGAACAAATTTACGCCCTGATCGATTTTGCTTTTCAAAATCCGAATAATGAATTGAGAAGGATTGATATAGGTGTGATAGAGAACAGTTTAGCAGAAAAATCAAAGAAATTTCAGGTTTAGACACGGAAAACTTTTTAGTTTCGGTGGATAATTATGCTATTTTACATATTTTCAACAAACATTCGGCTGAAAATGAGCAAGATACGCAATTAGTAGGCGTACTCAAATAGGATTTTGAGCATTGCCTACTGTAATTTTTGAGGCGGACAAAATTGAATATAGAGGAAAATCTTGGCGAACGGGACAAGAACTGCTTATTTTCAGTAAAATTATTCAAAACCGTTATGAGGCGGTATTAGAAATACGAGCTGTACGCAAAAAAGGAAAAAAAGCCGATTAGCCCTCACTACTTTTTACATCAAACGCAAAAAATAAAAAAAATCCTTCATTTTCGACAAAGGATTTTCCGTAGAAATTAAAAACGTGGTGTGCCGAAGCCTCCACTGACACGTCCGTAACGCATTTTCATATTTCATACAAATATACGATTTTTTGAATAAAAAAGATGTTTTTTTAGGAAAATTAATCTGTTTTTTTTACTCCTGCGGATTGTTGTTTTCTAAAAGCAAATTATCCAAATCCGTTTTCAATTTATCGAGTTCCTTGCTGTATTCCGCCAAAAGTTCGGGCAATCGGGAATTGGTAGGGTTTGTTTTACTTTTTCTCAAATACACGATTTTTACAGAAAAATAAAAATTGAAAAAAAATTTGTATCTTTGTCAATAGATAATTCTGAAAACGTATGATCGAATTATACAGAGAACAGATTTTGAAAGCTGTAGGTTTATTAAGTATCGAAGAACTTGTGGTACTTTATCAACTTATCGGATTATTACAACGTAATACGCTGTCTGTTCCTGCACGCCCTCGAAGTCAAGCCTATTTACAGACCCGCAAGGCATTAAGCACTTGCCGAATGCCTTTTTCTGCGGATATTTTAGCACATAGGGAAGAAAGAATATGAATTTATTTTTTGATACTTCGGCTTTGGTCAAATATTTTTACGTAGAGGCAGGAACTGAACAAGTCGAAAAACTGATTCAAAATCCACAAAATACGATTTGGCTAAAATTGAATTTGTAAGTGCTTTGCACCGCCGCTTTCGTATGCGTGAAATTGACGATACGCAACTAAGTCAAGCTATTGAGGGTTTCGAAGCGACTTTGTCCGATTTTCAACTTGTTCCTTTGAACGCTTTAGTAATTCAAGATACTGAAAAATGGATAAAAGAAGTAGGCAAACAGCACCCGATCCGTACTTTAGATGCCCTCCATTTTTGTTCTTTTCGAGTCTTAGCCGCCGCCGATTGGCATTTTGTAACAGTCGATTTAGCCTTTGCCCAAGTGGTTCGTAGTTTGGACTACTCAGTAATTAATCCGATGGAAGCCTAATTCTGATAATTTTTTTTCAAAAAACGCTACTTCGGTTCGCAGTGGATTTTCACTTTGCCGCTTTCATAACTTATTAATAATGAGGTACTTGTTAATGTTTTTTTCTAAATCTGCTATTTTCGTAGGAAAAAGGGGGGAAAGAAATAAAAAAAACGCCCCGTTGTCGGTCGAAGACCACAACGGCGGCTGATCACCCGTCAAAGAGGTCTTCGACCGTCTTTGAGGGAAATGAAAAATTGCGAAAGGTTTTATTCATGAGGATTATTTTCTGCTAAAAGCAAATTATCCAAATCCGTTTTCAATTTATCGAGTTCCTTGCTGTACTCCGCCAAAAGTTCGGGCTGATTTGCCAATAATTGTTCTTCGGTGAGTTCCCGCAACGTTTGCAAATAGTCTTTCATAAAGGCAATTTTCTGGTTCGTTTCATCTAATCCATGCAATTCAATCAATTTGGAATGATCATTTTCTTGGCTCAGCCGAGTGGCTTGCCGATGTTCAAAAAGGTCTTGAGTATGGTACATTCCTTGCAAATGCCCGTTTCCTTTTTCTAAGATCTCCATTTGTTTTTGCACATTTTCAACTTGCGTGTTTAATTGTTCCAAATCTTGCTGATTTTTGGCAAATTCTGTAGGATCGATCCCTGCTTTATTCATCTTCTCTTGCCGTTCTTGGATAATTGCCTCCAATTCCTGCTTTTTAGCCTGAAAAACGGCAATTTGATCGAGGTTTTCTTGGTAAGCAAAGGCAAGTTGTCCTTTGGGTGAGTTTAATAAATTTCTTTTTTCATTTTCTAATGAACTTTTTCCTCTTTCTAAAGACAATCTTATATTATCCAAATGCTTATAAACGTCTTTACGAATATTCTGAATAATTTTATCAAGGCTTTTTTTCAAAATGCCGTTGTCATATTGGTTTTTCTTGTTAATTAAGGCAAGCAAGTCGTATAGTAAGCCTTTTTTAAATCCTGATTCTAAAACAGGAAAATAGGTTTCCACTGTAAAATAATAATTTTTATAAAAAAGCAAATGCCGTTCTAAATCTTCTAAGTGCCAACCCAAAACCTCATCATGAGGAATAGAAGTTTTACTTGGTTGTTTTTCTTTAGAGAATATTTCAACAACTAATTCATCTTTCTGTTTTTCTTGGTCTAAATAAGTTTTGACATATTTATCTTCTTTTGATGTTATTTTTAAATAAATAGATTCTCCGCCATTAAGATGCCATAAGTATTCTGCGAGACGAAGTTCTAACAGTGTACGATAAATAAGGTCGTAAAATTCATCATTACGATTAAATAATATGTAGATATGACGTATATATACTAAAAACTGTATAACCTTGTAAGGTCTTAAAGACCTTACAAGGTTGAAAATCAATATTTTACAATTTTTAAAATGTGTAATTTATAAGAGTTTTGAGTATAATACAAGAAATAAGTATCTTGTGCTGAAATGAGAAATCTTTTTTCCAAATCTACTTCTGGAAGAGTTTTAGAAATTAATTTTATTTCTTTCGTCAATTCTTGTATTTTTTCTAATTCTTGCATAACCAACGAAAATTAGTGTGAAAAATGTTTTTTTATTGTTTCAAAAATAGGTAATTTTGTCCTACCTTCGTTTGAAGTAAAACTTACAATTTTTCCAATAAACACTTATTTTTATTCAGAATTTGGGCGAGAAACTAAAAGAATTTCGGATCAGAAAAGGTTATACGCAGGAAAATGTTGCCGAACTATTAGAAATGTCTTTGACCAATTATGCCAACATCGAACAAGGAAAAACCAAAGTCAATTTGGATAAATTAGCCAAAATAGCCGAAAAATTAGACACCAATATTTTTGAACTCTTAGCTTTAGGCGAAAAGAATGTGTATTATATTCATAATGACAAGCAACAAGGCGGACAAAGTGAAAACGGTTATATTATTCATAACGACCTTCCCGAAAATTATCAAACCCTCGCCCTCGAAAACGCCCACCTCAAAGAAAAAAACGCCCTTTTGGAAAAACGAATTACGGATTTGGAAGAAATGAATGAAATGCTGAAGCAAAATGGCGGAACACAAAAATAAAAATGAAGCAAAAGGTAATTTTATGCAGATTTAGAAGATAATTATCTCATTGTCAATTTATTACACTATCATACTTTTTTTACCACTACCCAAAACTTCATTTACTTACTCGATAGAAAACTAACACGACCTTAAGTTGAGTTAGTTTTTTGTAAAAATTTTAGCATAAAAACGCATTTTTTGATTGCTTATAAACTCTTATTTCAGTGCTTTTGGCAAAAAAGTCGCAATTTCAGGAACAAAAATCATGAGCGCCAATAAAGCAAGCTGAATCAAGACAAAAGGGACAATCCCGCGATACAAATGTCCCGTACTAACTTCGGGCGGCGCAACGCCTTTGAGATAAAAAAGCGAAAAACCAAAAGGTGGAGTCAAAAACGAAGTTTGCAGATTAAGGGCGATCAGAGTGCCGATCCAAACCAAATCCATGTTGAGTTTGATAAAAATAGGCGTTACGACAGGAATAAAAATGAAAATAATTTCGATAAAATCGATAAAAAAACCTGCAATAAAAATCCCAAGCATCACGATTGCCAAAAAAGCATAAGGGCTTAAATTTGCCTCTTTGATCAAACGGATCATGACATCATCTCCGCCCATTGCCCTGAAAATCAGCCCAAAAGCGGTTGCTCCAATCAAAATCACAAAAACCATAGCCGTCAGAAACGTGGTTTCTTTCATGACTTCGGTGAGGACTTTGTAGGTAAGTTTTTTTTCGGAAATGGTGAGCAAAGTAGCTACCAAAGCCCCGACTCCTGCGGCTTCGGTTGGGGAGGCAATGCCAAAAAAGATACTTCCCAAAACCGACAATATCAGGGCTACAGGCAAAATAAAAGCCTTAAATAAACGCTTAAACAAGCCTTTTCCTCTGAAAACCCGTATTTCTTCAATACTAATAGGTGGGGCTTGTTCGGGGTATAAAATAGCGAAAATGAATACGTAGATCAAATATAAAACCACCAAACCCAATCCAGGAACGACTGCCGCCATAAAAAGATCTCCTACAGAAATATTCATCACACTGCCCAAAAGCACCATGACCACACTCGGCGGAATAATTTGCCCTAAAGTTCCTGCCGAAGCAATCGTTCCTGTGGCAAGTTCCTTGCTGTAACCTCTCTTGAGCATGGTCGGGAGGCTCAAAAGTCCCATAGTAACGACCGTTGCGCCCACAACTCCCGTAGAAGCCGCCAAAACCGCCCCAACCAAAATAACCGACATAGCTAAACCGCCTTTGATGCGCCCCATGAGCAAAGCCATTGTTTCCAAAAGCCGTTCGGCAATGCCCGACCTTTCGAGCATAACCCCCATATAGACAAAAAGCGGAACGGAAATCAGTACGGCATTGGTCATTGTCCCAAAAATCCGCATGGGGAGGAGTTTGAAAAAATCAACATTGAGGAACAGCAAACCAAAAACTATAGAAACTCCTCCTAAGGTAAAAGCTACAGGGTAGCCCATGAGGAGGAGTACAAAAAGGGTGAGAAAAAATAAAAGAGGTAAATAATCTGCCCACATAAATCAAATGTTTAGAGGGCAAATATTATAAATTTTTCATTAAAAACCTATACAATTCGAGCATGGCTTGAATATCTTTTAAAAAATCAACCTTTATTTTCTTCCAAATACTTGATTTTATCGTCTAAAAACGAAATTTTTTCTTTAAGAAATTGATTTTCTTGTTCTTTTAATGCCAATTTGAGTTGCAATTTTTCATTTTCATGGATAAGATCAGAATGTGATGGATAAAAAGTTACATTTTGGTTATTGTTGTTGCTATTATCACTTACTATTTGGCTAACCTTTTCGCTTTGTTCTAATAAATCACTCCAATCATTTATTTCTAAAATAGATGCAATTTTTTGCAATCTATCCACTTGGATTTTTTGTGTAACACCTTGTTCAATGTTACGATATGCCTTTTCAGAAATACCTAACTTTTGAGCAATATATGCTTGTTTGTAGCCTTTTTTGCTTCTTTCACGCAAAATATTCCCTCTAACCATGTTAGTGGGAAGCAAAACTTCCGAATCTTTGTAACTATCACTTCCCATGAATTGTGCGGTTTTATTTGCCAAATGTAAGTAATTTTTAAATTTTTGTGGCAAGAATTTAACAAAATTCTTTGCGAATGCCGAAAAGCATACAGAGTAGGCAAAAAATTCAAAACAATATGTAAAATGCTTAAACGTTTGAACACTAAAAAAGTCAAATTTTCCGTTATTATGGGCGTTATGCTTTCAGTAGGTTTGTTATTTTATTCTGAATCTACTTATGCTACAGGTTGGGAGATCACAGGAGGAAAAGGTACTTATGAAAATGGAGAACTATGCTCATATGTAACTGAGTCATGGAAACTATTTGGTATTACTTGGGCAACTAGAACTACGAAAACTTGTCAATAAAACTTGTTTAGCCCATTGTAAAAATGGGCTTTTTTTATTATAATTTTATGAAAAAAAAAATCTTACTATTTTTTTTGTTTATTGGTTATGGCAATTTATTTGCTCAAAATCAGAAAATTAGGTCTTATGTTTTAGACGAATTAAATAAACCTTTACCTAATGTTCACGTTTATACAAGTACTCAAAAAGCTACTCTGACCAATTCTGAAGGTAGTTTTGAGATAATTTTGAATGACTTAGATACGCTCTATATTTCCCATATAGGTTTCCAAACTTTATTTTTTTCTGCTAATAAAATTCCTTCCAAAATTATTCTAAAAAGCAAAGATTTTGTACTTCCTGAATTGGTCAGAGTAGCTTTTTGAGTACTTGTATAAACGTGAACATTAGGTAAAGGTTTATTTA
>JAAFHK010000155.1 GCA_013297565.1 Cytophagales bacterium | reverse complement strand
AATACCCATTTTATTTTTTATTCCAACCAGCTCCCGATCAAATCCTGCGTAGCTTTGCGGATTCGGGCTTTTTCGAGTTTGTAATCGGCTTCAGAAATTGTGCCTTGATTGTTTCGATTTTCCAAACGCTACAAAGCGGCGTGTTTGCTCAAAGCCACGAACCGAATTGCGATGACGGGAACGTCCATCGAAAACAATACTTTTGATTTGTATGCCCAAATGAATTTCCTAAATCCTGGTTTTTTGGGCAATCAGGAAACTTTTAAACGCAATTATGCGAACCCAATCGACAAAGATCGGGACAAAAAAGCGGCGGCTGAATTGCAAAAAATGATTACGCCTTTCATTTTGCGAAGAATGAAACAACAAGTAGCCACAGAATTGCCGCCCAAAGTCGAGGATTATTTGTACTGCGAAATGGAAGCCGAACAAACGAAAGTGTATGAGGCATTTAGGCAAAAATACAGGGATTATTTGGTCGAAAAATTTGATGCGGAGGGTTTTGCCAAATCCAAATTATACGTACTCGAAGGACTTACCAAACTGCGCCAAATTTGCGATTCGCCACTTTTACTTTTCGATGCCGAAAGTTACACTTCCGAATCGGTCAAAATCAAGGAACTCATGCGACATATCAAAGAAAAAACCTCGAACCACAAAATGTTGCTTTTTCCCAATTTGTTAAAATGTTGCGTTTAATAGAAACCGAATTAAAAAATAGTGGCGTAAGTTACGAATATTTGGACGGGCAATGCACACAAGCCGAACGAGAAAATAGCGTCAATCATTTCCAAAATGACGAAACTTGTCGGGTATTTTTGATAAGCCTGAAAGCGGGCGGTGCGGGTTTGAACCTCACCAAAGCCGATTATGTGTATATTATCGATCCTTGGTGGAATCCTGCAGTCGAAAACCAAGCTATTGACCGTTGCTACCGAATTGGGCAAGAAAAACACATTATTGCCTACAGAATGATTTGCAAAGATACGGTTGAGGAAAAAATTGTCAATATCCAAACCCGCAAAAAACAAATCGCTACCGAACTGATCAGCACCGATGAAAATGTGGTTAAACAGTTAAGTCAAGAGGATATTTTGGATTTGTTTTCTTGAAATTGATCCTACCAGTTATACTAAAAACCTCCGTAATTTCAACATTTAGTTTAACGTAATAATTTGATTATCAAATAGATGTAATCTTTTGAAAAGATTACATCTATGCGGTTTTTAGTATAGTAAGCAGAAATAAGGTTGTTTTTTTCATAAGTTTGCAAGAAAATATTTTTTAAATTCTTAGGCAAAAAATCCTTATTTTTATTGGAATAAAAGGCAAAAATATTTTAAAAATTGTAATTTATCTATTCAAAGAATAAAACACCTACCCATAAAAAAACAAGTTAGGGCTAAGATTTTACCAAAATTGATTTTCACAGCATTTTTTTACCTTTTTGGTACATTTTTTCGTAGATTTCAACATATCTAAACCTCGAACGATTATGAAAAAGTCCCTATTTTTGATTTTTTTGTTTTGTCATACGCTTGTTATGGCACAACAGTACAATTTCATATCGTACAGCCTCGAACAAGGCTTGCCCCAATCGGAAGTTTATGCGATTGCTCAAAACTCAAAAGGCACGATTTGGGTAGCTACGCACGATGGCTCGATCAGTCGTTTTGATGGCAAACGCTTTTATCCACTTGCCTTGCCCAAAAACCTCCAAAATTTGACCATCAATAAATTAGTTTTTGACAAGGAAGATAATCTTTGGATAGCGACCGATGCGGGGCTTTTCCAATATGATGGCTTGAATTTCTTGGAAATAAATAAGGAAATATTTGGCAAGAAACAGATTGATCAGTTTGATTTGGACAGCGAAGGCAAGGCATGGGTCATGGTATGGGAGGAAAAAGCCCGTGAGAAGAAATTATTTATTGGAAAAGAGGGAAAGTATGAAAATTTATCAGAAAAATATGCTAAAGAAAAGACGCTTTTTATGGGTTTTAGTAGCAATAGAACAGGCGAAATTGTCCTCTGGGACAATCAAGCAAAGGCTTACCAGTACAAAGCTGGAAAATTGGATTTGGTATTGGACGAAACAACAAACCTTATTTTATCAAGTAAAAAAAATGTCAAATTTCATTTGTTCGACCAAAAAAAGCAGTTTTGGTTCTCCCACGAAACCGAAAAAGGTCGAGAAATTTGGGCATTTGACAGTAAAAATACGCAGACGATTGCTATGCCGAGCAATGCCGCGCTAAACACACAAAAATACATAGATATAGAAGATAACAAAGGCAATCTGTGGCTTCGTGGCAATTTGGGTTTGGTGAGAATAAATCCAAAAATAGGGGAAGCTACGCTATTTGCTCCCGAAAATGGACTCCCAACTGCTGATGTTTTGTATATTTTTGAGGATCAGGACGGCACGATTTGGATCGGGACGCAAGGCAAAGGTTTGATACGGTTTGCGGGAGAACGCTTTGTGCATTTTGGAAAAAAAGACGGCATGGCAAATGATCTGGTTTGGCGGATTACAGAAGATTCGAAAGGGCGAATGTGGTTTGCTGCCAATCCTAAAATTAGTTTTTGGGACGGAAAAAAAATTACGAATTTGTTTCATACCCCTGAAACGGCGGTTCAGTTTGCAGGAACTTTTGCAGAAACGCCAGAGGGTTCGGTGTGGATTCCTACAGGTGGAAAGGGCTTGGTGGAGTACGCCAATGATAAAATTCAGCCTTTTTCTAATAAAAAATGGGAAAAAATGCCAGATATGGTCTATCATATTGGACAGTTACCAAGCACGAAAATCATGGTACATAGTCCGTTCCGAATCCAAATTTATAGTCCTGATCGCAAACTCCTTTATAACATCGACACGACCAACACACCACGTCATTATCTGTCTGCGGGTTATGCCACCGAAGACAGCGAGGGAAATATCTGGTACTACAGCATGGATCGAGGAACTTTTAAGTTTGATGGCAAAAAGGTTGAACAAGTAGATAGTACGACTGCTATCATGGGGGCTGAAGACCATTTGGGAAGAATGTGGCAGGCGTGTTTCACCAATGGCTTGTGGATTTCGGACAAAAACGGCAAAAATAAGAAACAAATTACGACAAAAGAAGGTATGTCGTCTAATTTGGTGTATTCGGTTTTGAAAGATCGAAAAAATAATATTTGGGCTGGTACGCAAAACGGTCTGGACAAAATCAGTTTGGATAGTACGGGAAATATCCTAAAAATCAAAAATTACGGCAAAGCTGAAGGTTTTACGGGCATAGAAACAAACGGCTGGGCAATTTACGAAGATTCCAAAGCAAATATTTGGGTGGGACACGTGCAGGGCGCTACCCGCTACAATCCCAAAGAAGATGCCCCAAATCCGAAAGCCCCACTTTTGCAAATGTCGGCTTTGAAACTGTTTTTGAAGGAAACTAATTGGGCTGATTCGGCTTATTTGCCTTATCACAAAGGCATCGAAAAATGGTCGGCTGTGCCGCAGAACTTGGTTTTGCCTTACGAACAAAACCATTTAACCTTTGATTTTTATGGAATTAATTACCGTTCGCCCGAAAAAATCCGCTATCAATGGAAACTTTTGCCCATCGATAAGGACTGGTCGGTAGCCAGTGATCGGACTGAAGCTATTTATGCCAACCTTGCCCCGCAAAACTATACTTTTGTGCTTCGGGCTTGCAACGAGGACGGAGTCTGGTCGGAAACGCCCCTTAGCTACGAATTTACGATTACGCCTCCTTTTTGGCAAACGTGGTGGGCAAAGACTTTAGGGCTAAGTTTGATTTTTGGAGTGGCTTTTACAGGTGTTCGGGTTCGGATCAAGCAGATCGAAGGGCAAAAAGCGCGTTTGGAAAAATTGGTAGAAACACGAACAGCCCAAGTGGTGCAACAGAAAAATGAAATTTTGGCAAAAAATACAGTTTTGGAACAGCAAAAAGAGGAGATCGTTTCCCAAAATGATCAAATCAATAACCAAAATAAGGAAATCACCCTCAAAAACAAGGATTTGGCGGTAGCTTTTGACCTGATCGACAAGAAAAACAAAGACATTACGGCAAGTATCAACTACGCCAAACGGATTCAGGAGGCGATCCTGCCTTTTGAGAGCCGAATCGAAAAGGCTTTTTCGGAATATTTTATCTTTTTTCAGCCAAGAGATATTGTTTCGGGTGATTTTTATTGGTTTATGGAACGCAAAGGCAAAAAATTCATTGCCGCTATTGACTGCACAGGACATGGCATTCCTGGCGCTTTTATGAGTATGATTGCTGATGCTTTGCTGAACCAGATCGTGAGTGATCGGGAAGTGTATGAAGTCAATCTCATTTTGGGCGAACTGCACAGAGGCGTGCGCCATGCTTTGAAACAAAAACACACCGAAAACCGAGACGGCATGGACATGGCGATCTGTATGCTTGATGCTGAAAATAAGCGTTTGGAATATGCAGGGGCTAAAAATCCACTTTATTATATCCAAAATGGCGAAATGCAGATTGTCAAAGCCGACCGTTTTCCGATAGGCGGCGTGCAGTTCGAATGGGAAACGGAAAGGCTTTTTACCAAAAATACGATTGATATTAGCCAAAAAACAGCGTTTTATCTCTTTACGGACGGTTTTCAAGACCAGTTCAACGGTGAAACCAAGCAGAAATTTATGAGCAAAAATTTCAGAGAATTGCTCCTGCAAATTCACACCTTGCCCATGCCCGAACAGCGACAAAAATTGAATGAAAGCATGAAAACGTGGATCGGGTCGGGCAAACAACTCGACGACATTTTGGTGGTAGGAATTAGGGTGTGAAAACACCCTTTTTTTTCTCTTATTTTTAAGGCATACAATTTGATATTTAGAAAAAAAAAAATTATCTTTCATGCTCTTTCATGTACCAAGCCACTTTTGGTAACAAACCAACAATGGAGGTCTTTTAGACCTGTGTATTGTAATTCCTCATCTCAAAAAAAATCATGGTAACTATGGATCAAATAGAATTGCAGCGAGAATTGCACCAATCCAATAATAGCAAGGTGTTTAGTGCCATCGAACCGAAAACAGGTAGAAAACTTGCCGTTAAAATTCTGAATCAAGAATTTCCGAGTGCCGATATGTTGGCTCGTTTTAATGAGGAAGCCGAACTAAGCCAAAGGCTTCATGTGGAGGGTTTGAGAAAAGTATTTGGTAGGCAAAAAATTGATAATCGTTATGCCCTTGTGATGGATTACATCGAAGGCATGAGCCTGCACGAACTTATTGATAAAAAACCCATCGAAACGCTACGTTTTATCAAATTAGCCCTTCGGATCAGTGCCATCATTGGCGAAATTCACAAATACGGACTGATTCATAAAGATATTAACCCGCGCAATTTCATGCTCAATAGGCAAGAAAACAAGATTTACCTGATCGATCTAGGAATTGCGACCATGAGCAAAAAGGAATACCAACAACTCAAAGCACCCGACAAACTCGAAGGTACTTTGGCGTATATTTCGCCCGAACAAACAGGAAGGGTAAATCATGCCATCGATACCCGAAGCGATTTGTATTCTCTGGGTATTACTTTTTATGAAATGCTCACGGGGAGTTTGCCCTTCGCTACT
Source organism: Cytophagales bacterium (assembly GCA_013297565.1). Taxonomy (GTDB): domain Bacteria; phylum Bacteroidota; class Bacteroidia; order Cytophagales; family Thermoflexibacteraceae; genus JAAFHK01. The sequence continues at coordinate 3,781 of JAAFHK010000155.1, read as the reverse complement.
GCCGATCCTATGGAACTTGTGCATAGCCACATTGCCAAAATACCCGATTCGCCCGAAACCAAACAAGCTAACATTGCCCCTATTTTGTCCAAAATAGTCAAAAAACTGATTGAAAAAGATGTGTATCAACGTTACCAAACCGCTATGGGTTTGCGAGCCGACTTAGAGAAGTGTTTGGCAATATGGACAGAAAAAGGCGAAAAAGGACTGAAAGAAGCTGATTTTGAATTAGCCCAAAATGACGTACTTACCCGTTTCCAAATTCCTGAAAAACTATACGGCAGGGAAAACGAACGAAAATTATTATTGGACACTTTCACCGAAGTTCAGCATGGAAGTTTGGCTTGTGTGCTGGTAAGCGGTTATTCGGGTATTGGCAAAACCAGCCTGATCAAGGAACTTTATAAACCCGTTACCGAACAAAGGGGCTATTTTTTTTCGGGCAAATTTGAGCAATTTCAGCGCGATATTCCTTATTCGGCTTTTATTTCAGCCCTTAATGCTTGGATTCGGCAGTTGCTTGGCGAATCGGAAAGGCGTTTAGCGCACTGGAAAGAAGAAATTTTATCGGCTTTGGGAAACAATGCAGGCGTACTGACCGAAGTTGTCTCAAGTTTGGAGTGGCTTATTGGCAAACAAGAAAAACCCAGTATTTTACCACCTGTTGAAAACCAAAATCGATTTAATACCGTTTTACAAAACTTTTTCAGGGAATTAAGCACAGCCAAACACCCTTTGGTGGTATTCATTGATGATTGGCAATGGGCGGATTTGCCCAGTCTAAACCTTTTCCGTTTGCTGGCTACCGATTCTACCAACCAATTCCTCTGTTGGATTGCGGCTTATCGAGACAACGAAATCGATGCGGCGCACCCTTTTACTTCGGTTTTACAGGAAATTCAGCAATCCAATACTTTTTTGATAGACCTCAAAATCAAGGAATTAGAAAGAAAACACCTGCTCGAACTCTTGCAAGATACCCTTTTGGTTGGCGAAGAAGAAATAGAAAGCTTGGCGGATTTGATCATGGCAAAAACTTCAGGAAATCCTTTTTTTACGACCCAATTCTTGCAAAGTTTGTACGAAAAAGGCTATATCAACTACCAATACGACCTAAAGAAATGGACTTGGGACATGGTTCAGATTTCCGCCCTACCCATAAGCACCAATGTCTTGGAACTTATGACCGCAAGGCTCAATGGGCTTTCTCCTGAAACCCAAAAATTACTGGCTCTGGCTTCTTGTATTGGCAATTATTTTCCCTTGAAATTGCTAAGCGAATTGGCAAAAATCAGTCAGGTCGAAGTGCGCTGGACACTTTTGCAGGCTTTGGAAGAAGGGTTTTTATTGCCGCATCAGGGCAGTCATTACTCCGTAGAAGATGAAAGTGAGCAGGGTGTGTATTTTCGCTTTTTGCACGACCGCGTGGAGCAAGCCGCCAATCAAAAACTTGATAAAGAGGAGTTTGTTCGAAAACAGTGGCAAATTGGGCAAATTATCCTCGAAAAATACGAAGAATCCTATGTCCAAGAAAATCTCTTTGATTTGGTCAGTTATTTGAACAATGGGCGAAAATATGCCCAAACCCAAGCAGAAAAGCTAAAATTAGCAGATTTGAATTACCAAGCGGGCAAAAAAGCCAAACGTTCGACGGCTTATTCGGCGGCGTGTAGCTTTTTGGAAATGGCAAGTATATTTTTTTCGGAAAGTCTGTGGGAAACAGATTATCCAAAAGCCTTTGATTTGTACAAGGAATGGGGTGAAAGTGAGTTTTTGAAAGGTAGTTTTGAAAATTCTGACCGCTACCTTGCCCTGTGTTTGGAAAAAGCCCAGCACCAATACGATCAAGCCGCTATTTTCAAGATTAAAATTTCAGCTTTGGCAGCACAAGGCAAGTTTTCGGAAGCGGTGCAAATGGCTATCAATTCCATACGGATTTTTGGGTATGACCTACCCAATTTAGACCAGACTTCCCTGATTCAGGAAGCTACTACCCAAGAATTAACCCAATTTTTATCTTTTATCAAACAAAATGGTATTCGAAGTTTAGCCAATTTACCCACTTGCACAGATGCTAATGTATTGGTAAGTATGGAAATTTTGTCTATGGCACTTGATTGTGCGGTTATGGGGACTCCTACAGCTTTTGCTCTTTTAACCATTAAAATGAACAACTTAACTATTCAGAATGGGCTTTCAGCCAATTCTGTTACCTCTTTCATTTTTACTTGTATTATATTATCGAGCCTAAAAGACTTTAAAAGTGCCTCGGCAATGGGTGATTTAGCCAAGGAACTGTGCGAAAGCCGACCAGAAGCGTATGGGAACTTGCCCAAAGTATATGTTTTGTATGGTTATTTTTCTTATCTGTCTATTAGTTTGGCTGAAACCACTCAATACGAGCAAAAAGGTTACGAAAAAGGCATAGAATTAGGTGATTTCGTTTATGCCTCTTATGGTATTAGTATCAATTGTCGTCTTTGGCTTAGTATAGACTTGTCAAAAGGAATCGAACATTGCGTAGATGCGGTTGCTTTTTTAAATAAAATTAACAATGTGCCTTTTGCCTTATTTACCAATATGTACATGGCTTTTGCCTATTGTTTGCAAGGCAAAACACGCAGGTTAAATTCGTTTGATTGTGATTTTTTAGATGAAAAAGCCTATTGTGAAGCCTTTGAACTTTCAGCTCCTGTCCTCATTGCGGTTTATAAACGGTATAAATTGCAAGCGGCTTATTTATTCGGTTTTTGGGAAGAAGCCTTGCATCTGAGCAAAGAAAGAGGTATTTGGATTGGCTTAGTAGGCGGTTTGGATATTTCCTTGCGAAGCGAATATTATTTGTATTCGGGGCTTACGGCGGCTTACCTTTACGAAAAGACTGAAAATGCTGAAGAAAAAGCCTCTTATGAAGCTATTTTGGACGAATGTATGGCTGAAATCGATTTGCTTTTGGCTTGCACAAATAATTTTTTGCCTATCTATTTAATCCTAAAAGCCGAAAAAGCCCGTAGCCAAAACGATAAATTGGAGGCAATGGAAAGCTATGATAGGGCTATTCAGGAAGCCCAAAAACAAGAAATGCCCCAATACGAAAGTCTTGCGGCTGAACGTGCCTTTAGTTTTTTTGTCAATTGGGGCAAAAAGGATTTTGCCAAAATCTACTTCCAAAAAGCCTTGTATGCCTATGAAAATTGGGGGGCAGAGGCAAAAGTAAAGCAGTTACAAGAACAATACCCCGATTTTTCTTTGGTTAGTGCCTACTCCAGTAATTTGGTTTCTACCCTACAAACCACCCAATTTACGGTTATTTCTCGCCCCTCGGTTTCTTCCGCTTCTGGGCGTTCCGATTCCTTGGATTTACTAAGCGTAATGAAAGCCTCCCAAGCTATTTCACAGGAAATCAAATTGGAGGCACTTTTGCGAAAAATGGTAACTATTCTGATGGAAAATGCGGGGGCTGAACGCGCCTTGCTGATCCAAGAACAAGATGCCGAACTGCTCATTGCGGCAGAAGCGAACGTACAGCATGAGCAAATAGATTTGATGAAAAGGCTTTTGCTTACCAGCGAAACTTCCCAACACAAAGTTCCTATAAAAATTATTCGGACGGTTTATCGAACCCACGAAGCCATAGTCATTAACAATGCCCAAAAGGATAATCTTCTGGCGGGTGATCTCTACGTCAAACAAAACCCCGTCAAATCCATGCTCTGTATGCCCATTATTCATCAGGGAAAAACGCGCTTGGTGATCTATATGGAACATCTTCACATTGTAG
>JAAFHK010000154.1 GCA_013297565.1 Cytophagales bacterium | reverse complement strand
CAATTCAAAAAGGCAATTCACGAAGTATTAGATCATTTAGAAAATTACAAAACAGAACTAAATTCTTTGTTAAGTCCCAATTTTCAATCATTCAAAAATGTGAAAGTTGTAAAGGTTTAAAGTATATAACAGCGGGATTGCTATACTTAACAATTTATCCAAGAAAAACTCATACTATGGGAACTTTACCGAGTCTATTTTTATCAGATAATGGAGTAAAGCATATCAAATCAAGAGCAGATGAAGATCAATATATTAAGTTTCTATCTATTGAATGGAATGAATATGAAGAACGTATAAAAGAAATGGACAAGAATAATAGTAACAGAATAACAAAAATAAAATGGGCATTAGGCTTTTGGCTATTAATACCCACTTCATGGCTTTTGGTATTATTGATCTACCGTTTTTTTATCTGAACCAAATTGCTCACTTACAGTAGTGGTTTTAACTACAGGTTCAGCTGGTTTTTGAGGTTGCGGGTTGCTATCTGAAGCAGTTTTCGGTTTTTCAGGATCGTTCGGCATAATTTTAATTTTTTTAATGAAACCATTTTTTTATGCCTCAATAATAATTATTTTTTGAACAAAAACAATTATTATTAACGTTAATTTCCTTCCAGCATCTTCCTTTCTTCTTCCGTCAAACCATACAAACTAAAAATCATCGTATCGAGTTCATTTTCAAGGGTTTGGGCTTTGTCGAAAATTTTTTTGGCTTTGGGCTGTTCTTCTTTGAAAAAATCCTTCCATTGTTTTTTCTCTTTCAAAGAAGTTTCGATCTTGGATTTGTCCAATTGATCCGAAAATTCGTTCCAATCCAATTTGTACCAATTTTCGAGTTTGCGGGTAAATTTGCTTGCCCCTAATTCGCTTTCCAACATTTCCAATAAATCCGTTTGGATTTTGTGTAATTGCTGTTTCAAATCCAAAATTTGATTGACTTTTTCGATAAAAGGTTGTTGTTCGGAAAGTGAAACTTCAGGAATTGGAATATTTCGAACATCTTTAACCAAAATTTTAGGAAAAAGCCCTTTTTTAGCCTTTGGCGAGGTATTATGATGATACCAACCAACTAATTTTGAGTTTAATAACGCCAAAATATATTTCAAATCGAGTTCATAGTTTCTTGAAATGATACTAATAATTGACGAATTAGTATAATATTCTTTTTCAAAATAACTACAAACCAATAAATCCTCGGCAATTTCACGCACCAAAATACGAGGCGAAGTGAAAAATTTGGGATCGACATAACTTGCTACTTCTTTTGTGTAACGAATATACAATTCCCTTTCCGTATGTGCATAACGTTGTACATCTCTACCCAAAATTTCTTGTTTGTATTCTTGTGAAAGCCTTTTTTCGCTGTGCCAAAGCCTTTCATCAACGATTTTATTACCTTCTTCACCATAATTTTTTATTAAATCGGAACGGCGATAAGGAATATAACCTTGCGAAACAATACTAAAATCATTTAGCACTTTTCCACTATTTCGTATTTTTTTTATAACCGCATAAATCTCTTTTGAAATGCTAAAAAGCGTAAGCCAATTAGACATATTTTCTGCTAAATAGCTCTCATTCAAGTATTTATCCGTATTTACTTTTTTCTCATCTTGGCTATAAGTCGAGAATTTGGTTAGCACTTCGCTTTTTTGTTTTCGGAACAAAAAGATACAATTTCGAACTTTTGCCTCATCAAAAATGGCTAATTCGGACAGATCAACCAAAGCCAAAATCGTATGTTCTTCTAACAAATTTTTTCGATAATTTTGGGCAAAATGATTTGCCAAAAATGTATTAGGAACAATCATTGATATTTTTCCATCGGCTTTCAAAAGATTTAAGCCTTTGGAAATGAAATAGTAATAACTTTCAAAATCGGGTACAAAATCATAATTTTTTTCCAAATATTTTTTTCTATTTTCCCTTAAATACGCCCCATACGGCGGATTTCCCAAAATCAGATCAAAACCCTCGACCGTTTTCGGAAACTGTTTTTTCCAATCAAAGGCTTTGGGATCGATATTTTTATCATCTATCAGCGAATTGCCCATTTTGATGTTTTCCGACAGGTCGTTAAGTTTTCGTTTGCCTTCTGCAATCCGCAACCACAGCGAAAGTTTGGTGATTTCTACGCTTTCCGCATTAATATCCACCCCAAAAATATTATTTTCCAAAATTTGGTAGGCGTACTCTTTTTCTTTGAATTTTTTTACAAAACCTTTTTCCAAATGGCTCAAATGGGCGTGTTCTTTGAGCAGAAACGTCAGGACTTGGTTCAAAAACGCCCCTGAACCGCAGGAAGGGTCGAGTATCCGCAAACCCAAAAGCCAATCCCTGTATTTTTGTATTTTTTCAAGATTTAAACTTTCAAAACCCACTTCTTTTTGCTTGTCCAAACACATCTTGCCCAGACTTTCTTCGAGCATATAATTGGTGATCAGAATTGGCGTATAGAAAATGCCATCTTCTTTTCGCTTCGTGTTTGGCGTTTTTTCATTCACCAATTCCTCTCGCTTTTCTTCGAGTTCGTTCAGGCTATGCTCAAAAATATGCCCTAAAATATTGACATCTATGTCGTCCCTAAAATTGTACTTTGTCAATATTCGGCAGTGCATTTCGAGAACCGAATCATCGATTTGGATTTTTTCAAGAATCTCGTCTTGGGCAAAAAGTCCGCCGTTATAGGCAAAAATTTCGTATAATTCGCCCACAAAACCCTGATCGATGTAGCCAAAATGTTTTCGGAAACGTTGATATAGGGCTTGAGATTCGCCCAATTTTTTCAGCGTTTCCCATTCTTTTATAATCGTAACTACGTGATTGACAGGCAGTAAGCCTTTGTATTGGGCAAAACACACGAAAACCAAACGGTCGAGCAGTTTTTGGGCTTTTTCGAAGAGCAAAAGTTTGTCGGTTTTGCGGTTATTCAAAGCCATATTTTTATAAAAAGCCGCCTTTGCCGCCTGATAATCGTTGTAAAACGCCAAAGTCAATTCCTGTTCCCGCAATTCCGATTTTTCCTTCAAAGTTAGGGGCAAACCCGAAAGCAAATTGTTTTTGTGCAGGATCGTATAAAGCTCCGCAAAGCGTTCGTAAGGCAAAATTTCGCCTGTATGCCTGTCAAAAAGGGTATATTCTTCGTGTGTGGCGGAATGGTCGATATAAAACCGCAAATCCGTAAAATTGGAAGTAATGACCATTCGGCATTCTGGATAATGGCTTTTGTAGCCAAATGCTTGAGCAATTACCTTCCGTAAATCCGTAGTATTTGCCCCTTTGAGTTCGATAATGGCATGGATTTTCTCGTTTTTTTCGATCACTGCATCGGCTTTTTGGGTCGTTTCGCCTATCTTTTTTTCCGTTAGCAAATTGTATTTTTCTTGTGGAAAAAGCGTATAATCCAAAATATTCACGAAAAAATCAGTCAAAAAACCTTCTTGATACTGTTCCTCTTTTGCCTTCAGGATATTGGCTTGAATAGCCGAATCGCCAAAGTGATCCGCAAATTTTTGGTAAGCGGCTTGTATTTTTTTGTGATCTTGTTTGGCAACAAATTCCTTAAAGACAGTCCTTTGAAAAAGTGGCGTGTAGTTTTGGGACATGGTTTTGCGAAATAAAATTTTAAGAACAAAGATAGAATTTTTTTTTATTTTTGTGTAGATCAAATCCCCCATTCCCATGTTTTGGCTGTTCAAATTCCGCATTTTTCTGTTTTCCAATGCCTCGATAGTGCTATCCCTGTTGAAAAAAACGCTGTTTTTGATCAGCCCTTTTCTACTTTTCCTGCTTTTTGATGCCCTTTTTCCGCTTAATCCTACTCGCCAATACTCCCAAATTGTTACCGATTCGGAGGGCAATCTTCTCCATGCTTTCCTCAGCCCCGACCAAAAATGGCGTATGCGAACCGAATTATCCGAAATTTCGCCAGATTTGCGAAAGGCTTTTTTGGCAAAAGAAGACCAATATTTTGATTATCATTTCGGTGTAAATCCTTTTGCGATAGGTAGAGCCTTGATAGACAATACTTTAGCCAATCGAAAGACTTCAGGCGCTTCGACCATAACCATGCAAGTCGTCAGGCTTTTAGAACCTAAAGAACGCAGTTATCGGAACAAAATGATCGAAATGTTTCGAGCTTTGCAACTCGAATGGCATTTTTCAAAAAATGAAATATTACAATTTTATCTCAATTTAGTACCTTATGGAGGCAATATCGAGGGCGTAAAAGCCGCTTCGCTTTTGTATTTTGGCAAAATGCCTGATCAGTTAAGCCTTTCCCAAATTACCGCCCTTACGATTGTCCCAAACCGTCCTACTTCTTTGGCTTTGGGAAAAAATCAACTGCTTTTGGAAGACGAAAAAAATAAATGGCTTTTGCGTTTCGAAAAAAGACAAGTATTTGATAAACAGACAGTTGCGGACGCTTTGGAAGAACCTGTAAATGCTTACAGGCGAGAAATGCCTCGTTTGGCAAGCCATCTGGCGCGGCGTATGCAAAGCGAACACGCCCAAGAACTCAATATCCAAACCACAATTCAGCCTGCAATTCAGGCGAAAGTCGAGCAGATTACGCAAAACTACAGCCTTCGACAGCACAAATTCCAGATTTATCATGCGGCAGTTTTGGTAGTCGATAATTTGACCAGAAAAGTAATTGCTTACGTAGGTTCGCCCAATTTTTTTGACGCAAACGGAGGACAGAATGACGGCACAAAATCTTATCGTTCGCCTGGGAGTGCCTTGAAACCTTTGGTCTATGGTTTGGCTTTCGAAGCGGGCTTGATCACCCCTAAAAGCATTTTATTTGATGTTCCTTACGATTTTGCGGGTTATCGTCCTGAAAACTTTGACCAAAAATATCACGGAAAGCTCACAGCCGAAACTGCTTTGGCAAATTCACTGAACATTCCTGCGGTCGATTTATTGGAAAAATTAGGCACGAAACCCATGGTCGAAGTCCTGAAAAAAATGGATTTTCGCCAAATCAAACGTGATGAAAAAAAATTGGGTTTGTCTTTGGCTTTAGGAGGTTGTGGCGTAAATTTGTGGGAAATGGCGGGTTTGTATGCAAGTTTTGCCAATGGCGGAATTTACAAACCTTTGCAAATTTTGGCGAAAGAGGAAAGCAAAATGAGTTTTCAAATCCTTTCTGAAGAAGCTAACTATTTGGTAACGAATACTTTAACGCAAGTACAGCGCCCACACGAAATCCCTTCGGATTACCTTTCGAATCCCAAACTCCCCAAAATTGCGTGGAAAACTGGAACGTCTTATGGGCGGAGAGATGCATGGAGCATTGGTTTCAATAAACGTTTCACGGTGGCGGTTTGGATAGGGAATTTTGACGGAACGGGCGTTCCAGAACTGGTCGGGGCGGGCATGGCAACTCCTTTGCTTTTCCAAATTTTCAATATTTTGGATTATAATTCGCCTTTAGATTGGTTCAAAAAACCTCAAAATTTATTAACTCGAAAAATTTGCACAGAAACAGGTTTGCCACCTGCCCAGTTTTGCCAAGATACGATTGCCGATTTTTTCGTGGCGGGCGTTTCGCCTTCGAAAGTTTGTGAACATTTGAAGCCTGTTTTTGTGAGCCTTGATCAGAAAATGAGTTTCTGTAGTCATTGTTTTTCAGGCACTTACACACGAAAATATTTCCAAAATCTTGCCCCTGAATTAATCGATTTTTATGAAAGGCAAAAAATAACATACGAAAAAATACCACCGCACAACCCGACTTGTACGCTTTTGGCAGGTGGAAAAGCCCCTTTGATCACTTCGCCCAGCGATCAAAGAGAGTATTTAACGGCAGGTGATGAGGATTTGGAAATGTGGCTGGCTTGCCAAGCCTCGAACGATGTCGAAAAAGTGTATTGGTTTATTGATAATAGGTTTTATAAAACCGCTTTAGCGACCGAAAAAGTGTTTTTCAAGCCTAAAAGAGGCAAAATTCGCATTTCATGCACAGATGACAAAGGACGAAATACGAATATTGCGGTGTTGGTGAAATAAAGAAAAGATTCGGCTTTTTAAGGCATTTTGTGAAGTATGGTAAATTCGACTTCAGTTTCAATAAGCCCTTTTCCTTTTTTGTCCCAAATTTTGGTTTTCCATACATACTTGGTATCCAATTCCAAAGGCGGTGCTACGGTCAAATGTAGGGTAATGTCCTCAATATCTTTTTGAGTCAAGCCCGTTAGATCGAACTGTTTAAACAAATCAGGATATTCCATGTGTTTCATGCCTTTTTCGTCAATCACCACACTCGAAGCACCCGCATACACTCTTTCATCTGTTAGCGTAAAGCCCTCTACATTTTTCAAAATCAAATTAACCATTTTTCCGTCAAGGTATTCCTTCTTGGTGAGTTTTTGATTATCCATGACCAAATAACCCTCCTCATAGGATAAACCGTCATGCCTAATGATCAAGCCAGACGCTAAGTCAGTTTTAGTTCCAACTTTACAAGCCTGAAGTACCAATAAAACTAAAATAAAAATAAAAGTGTGTTTTTTCATACAAAATAGGAAATTATACGAACAAAAATATTTAATTTTTTAAGCAAACCAAAATTCTAATAGGGAAAAATATAGGCACTTTCTCAAAAAATGTTTAATTTTGTGGAGCAAATCTGCTGTTTTCCAAATCCAAATGCCTTGTATTTCCAAAATTTATGCCTTTTAAACTCACTTCTGACTATATCCCAACGGGTGATCAGCCGCAGGCTATCGAGCAGCTGGTAACGGGAATCCTGCGCGGAGATCGCCAACAAACACTTTTGGGTGTTACAGGTTCGGGGAAAACTTTTACCATGGCAAACGTGGTTGCTCAACTGAATTGCCCAACTTTGGTACTGTGTCATAATAAAACACTTGCCGCCCAGCTTTACGGCGAATTTAAGCAGTTTTTTCCTGAAAACGCCATTGAATATTACATTTCTTACTACGATTATTACCAACCTGAAGCCTATTTACCAACCACAGGCACATACATCGAAAAGGATTTGGCAATCAATGAGGAGATCGAAAAACTGCGCTTGAGTGCGACTTCGGCGCTCATGTCTGGGCGGAGAGATGTGCTGGTGGTGGCTTCGGTTTCGTGTATTTATGGTATTGGCAACCCTGATGAGTTCGGGAAATTGGTCATTGCGATTGGAAAGGGTGATATGCTCAATATGAAAGATTTTTTGTTTTCGCTGGTCGGAATTTTGTATAACCGCACCGAAGTTGAGTTCAAACGGGGGACTTTCAGGGTTACAGGCGATACGGTTGATGTTTTTCCTGCTTATGCGGATTTTGCGTATAGGGTAATTTTTTTTGGTACTGAAGTCGAAGAAATACAAAGAATAGAGCCTGTTAGTGGCAGAAAAATGATTTCTGAAGAAAGAATTTCGATTTTTCCTGCCAATCTTTTTGTAACAAGCCAAGACGTAATGCAAGAAGCAATCAAATCGATTCAAGACGATTTGGTCAAACAAATGGAATATTTCAAGCGAGAAATGCGCTACGAGGAATCCGCCCGAATCAAGGAACGCACCGAATTTGACCTTGAGATGATCAGAGAACTGGGTTATTGTTCAGGAATTGAAAACTATTCGCGATATTTTGATCAGCGTCCTGTTGGGAGTCGTCCGTTTTGTCTTTTGGATTATTTCCCCGAAGATTATTTGCTTATGATTGATGAAAGCCACGCAACGCTTCCGCAAGTTCGAGGAATGTCGGGCGGCGACCGTTCCCGCAAAACGGCTCTGGTCGAATATGGTTTTCGTTTGCCTTCGGCATTGGATAATCGCCCGCTTAATTTTTCGGAGTTCGAATCCATGATCAACCAAGTAGTCTATGTAAGTGCCACCCCTGCCGATTACGAACTTCAGCAATGCGAGGGAATTGTGGTCGAACAAATTATTCGTCCAACAGGTTTGCTCGATCCGCTGATCGAGGTTCGCCCAAGTCTGAACCAAATAGACGACCTTTTGGAAGAAATCGATCAAACCATTACAGACGGAGATCGAGTCTTGATCACCACTTTGACCAAAAGAATGGCAGAAGAACTGACCAAATATTTGGATAATTTGCAGATAAAAACCCGCTATATTCACTCTGAAGTCAAAAGTTTGGAACGAGTCGAAATTTTGAGGGAATTGCGCTTGGGAATTTTTGATGTGCTGGTAGGGGTGAATCTTTTGCGAGAAGGCTTGGATTTACCAGAAGTGGCTTTGGTAGCGATCATGGATGCCGACAAAGAAGGGTTTTTGAGAAATAACCGTTCGCTGATCCAAACTATTGGGCGAGCCGCCCGAAACGTGAAGGGCAAGGTGCTAATGTATGCCGACCGTATGACTGATTCGATGGAAAAAGCAATTAGCGAAACCCGCCGCCGCCGAAGCATACAAGAAGCCTACAACGAAAAACATGGCATTACGCCGCGTTCGATCATCAAATCCAAAGATGCCATCATGCAACAGACTTCAGTAGCCGATTCGCAAAGGATCATAAAAAATTATTACGTAGAGCCTGAAGAAATAAATTTGGCACTTGATCCTGTTATGCAATACTCCAGCAAGGACGATTTGGAAAAACAAGTGAAGAAAATCCAAAAAGACATGGAGCGCGCCGCAAAAGATTTAGACTTCATAGAAGCCGCCAGACTGCGAAATGAATTAATTGCATTGCAAAATTTGCAAAAACAGCGACTTTTTAGCTAAAAAACTACAGGAAATGGTAGGTGGAAAATTGCGATTTATTTCCATTGCAAGTATCTTTTGTTTCTCTTAACTTTGGGAAATTTTTAAAAAGATATTTTCGTTTACCTTTCTATATGTGAGAATGTCTTACAACCGCAACCCAAAAGCACCCCTCAGCAAGGTGCTTTTTTTGTTTTATACTCAAAACTCTTATAAATTACACATTTTAAAAATTGTAAAATATTGATTTTCAACCTTGTAAGGTCTTTAAGACCTTACAAGGTTATACAGTTTTTAGTATATATAGGTTTATAAAACATTGATTTTAAGATAGTAGGGTTTTTGAAAAATGAAATATAGTTAGGACTTACGCAAAATTAGGAATAGACTTAACAATGTGGATTTATTAAACTATGCCTGAATAATGCCCAAAATTGACCAAATTAATCCCTCCTACCCTTCCATGTTCGTTTCCCGAATATTGTTTTTTGACCAGTTCTATGAATTTCGAATGGCGCTTATCTTGCACACTGTCATCAGCAATAATGACCGAATCAGCCCCATCTTTGAGATGCGAATGAACCAAATCCGTTACGCAAAACTTACACAAAGTTGAACCTTTGCGGTTTGCTTCCTGTTTCACTGTGCCAAATTCCGATTAAAACGGAATTTTGGTTCGGCACTCCGCAGGCTCAAAGGGTCTAACTCGCCCCGAATTTCTTAAGATTGATCGAGGCATTCAAGT
>JAAFHK010000153.1 GCA_013297565.1 Cytophagales bacterium | reverse complement strand
GCCCCTACTTTTTCGATATAAAAAATCTTAGCCCAGCGATCAACCCCTACCGAAAAAGGTACGTCAGTCGAATTTTTGCCCATTGCCAAGTTATGCGAAGCCATCACAAAATCTCCATTGTCCAAACTGCCGCCATGCTCTTCCAAAGTAATAATTCCGCTTCCTGTAGTTGTAAAAGTGGCAGAACTTTGCGCAATATCTCCAAATTTGCCAATACCTATAGGGTTATGACAATAGGCAGAATTGCCATTCGAAAAATCATTGGCATCGAGATTGATGTTGTATTTGCGAGCAAAATAATTATCCAAAATAATTTTCTGTACATCAGGCAAATTTTTATCAAAAGCAACTACTTCGGCAAGGTTATGACCGTCCATCAAGGCACTGCTAAAATCAAGCTTTGCCCCCAAAACAAAAGTTCCGTCCGAATACGGATTATAAGCCAAAACTTGCGAATTTTTGGTTTGCCCGTCTATCCTAAACGTAATTTCATTACTCGTACCGTTCCTATGTAGCCCAATGACTCTTTTGTTTGCCGAGGTTTCCATGACACTTTTCGAGCCTGAATTCATAAAAACAGGAGCATCGCTTACATCACCCTGCGAACGAGTATAAAACCTACCAAGTCCTGTAGTGGCTTCGTAGCTAAGGGTTCTTTCGCGCGTATCCGCAGTCAGAAAACTTCCCCAAGAAAAAATAGGGGCATCATTGTGCGGGGCAATTACGGTTTTTACACCACTCACAATGACGTATATTGTCCAGTCAGGATTATTCAAATCAGTTCCCAAATCGGGATTCGACATAAAATCACCGCCTCCACCAAAAAAGCGAATGACAGGAAAATCACCAAAGACTCCGTTCGAACGGATAGGTGCTGAACCTGCTGTTGGGTTCGGATTGACGAAATTTCGACCATAGCCCGAAGCATCTGCCCAAGGGTGCGGGCTCGATCCGTCAGCTGCACCACCCATGCCTTCTGCTTTTAACCAAAGACGAAGAGCGCTTGTACCATCATTTTTTTCGACCCCGCCAGGGCCCGTTTGGGCATAGGCAAGTCCTGAAAGGAGAAACAAACTAAGAAAGCCCAAATAAAACTTCAGGCTTATCTTTTTAGTAAAAAAATTATTCATTTGAATCATATAATTTAAAAATTACAATAATCGGACTAATTTAAGAGGGAATCGCCAAAAGTTTTATAGAGTCAGTAACGCAAAGAAAAAGGCTAAAGTTGTAAAACAAGGGTGAATAAAATGCAATAAAATCTTTTAGGTGTAATATTCTTATTTGTTTAGTTTTTTTTTAAAAGTATTATTTCGGTTTTACGCCTTTTTTGGGCAAAGGAATGTAATAATAAAGATGATAACTAAAAGCGGGCTTTCGGCGCACATTCGTAGTTCCATAACCAGGAATTTCATTCGAAACCAATTCGGCACTGCCCAAATTTTCACTAATCAAAAACTTATAACGAAAAGTATAGCCCATCTGTATATTTCGCCAAACCGTAACCCGCAAACCTGTCGTAAGCTCGAACCACTGGGCAGGTTTGTTGTTCGAATTGGTAATTAATCGTTCATAACGGTTACTTCTTACGTTTTCAATAACAACAAAATCCCAAGGGACAGCAATTTGACCATAATCCAAAACATCTTTATAATAAGCTGTTCCGTACCGAAGCCCAACCAAAATGGCATCTTTTTTAAAATTTTTCCACATCAGGTTGTAATCCAAACCCGCCCTCCAGTACCAGCCGACATTATCGTATGAAAAACCTCCCCGATTAGGCGAAATTGATAGAACACTTTTCAAATTGCGCCGAATATCACTATAACCTACCTCTCCCAAAAGGAAAAAACGATTATCGAACATAGCGGCATCGACCGTTAAAGCAAATTGGCGCGTATTATTATAGTAATTTCCAATCTGGCTAAGGTCTTTGATAAAAAGGCTTGCTCCCCACATGGTGAGATCAGCTCCCACCCGCACCGCATCAAAGGTCAATTTGGGTAATTTAAAGGGTTTGCGTTCTCTGGGTGCTTTTTCTTCTTTTTTTTGAGCAAAAACGGCTGTTTCGTTCCAAAAAAACAAAGCAAAAAACATGAAAAAAGCAAACTTAAAGTTTCTTGAAAAACTGAATATTGGGTACATTTTCAATCGTAAGTTCAGGTTTAGGAATAGCAAGCGAGTCAAAGGCGAAAGTTTGGTGTTTTATTTTGAGTTCGGTAATGGCTTCGTCATAGCCGCAATCGGGCGAAACAAGCGAAATTTGGCGTTTATAAGCAATCGTTAAAGTATCAAATCGTGTTTTGCCTTCAACCAAACGGCGAAAATAAAAAGTCGAGGTATCCGCCGAAGGATTGATCCGCAAAAGATAGGTACTGCGCGAATTGAGCCTACTAAAAAGCGGCAAATTTTTTACGTTCGTGGTAAGGGCTGAAAATTGGATTGGTAGCGTATCATAAACCAATTTGCCTGCCCTTAGTTTTTGCTCATAAAAACGAATAGAGGCACTTGTGGTATTTTTGCTCGTAAAAACACAATCCTCACAAGCCGTAAAACTGAAAAACAAAATAAAATTTAGCAAAACAAAAAAAACTTGCTTCATAAAAGGTATTTTTTTGACAAAATTACCATTTTTTTCAAAAAATGCAAAAAGGCTTTCTTTTGAATGTATGATTTTTGGCATTTTGATTGTTATGCTTTTGACAAATCGAAAAACATTTTTTATCTTTCAAACTCCAAAATCATGCTTTTACTTTAAAACAATGAAGTTTATGCAAATCAAAACTTTTTCAAGACTCAAACACCGTAAAACCACGCTTTCGGTGCTTCTTACTGCCTTTCTTTTGGTAACTCATGTGGAGGGAACGATCACGCACGAAGACGACGCTTTTTATTGCAAGCGCGATTATCGCAACTGTATGCTGAACCTATTTATGGACAGCGTATATCAGTCGGGGAGGTATAACGGCATTGTTTTGGTGGCAGAAAATGGAAAAGTAATTTACAAAAAAGCCTTTGGCGCACCTGTTTATGACACTTCGAGGGTTTATACCGTCAATACGGCTATGCAACTTGCTTCGGTTTCCAAACCGCTTACGGCTACTGCTATTATGATTTTGGCGGAAAGAGGGTTGCTCAACTATGACGATTTATTAAGCCTGTATTTTCCTCAAATCCGTTATCCAAACGTAACAATCCGACATTTGCTCCAACACACATCGGGAATCCCCGATTATATAAACGATACGCGTTCTTTTCCGAAAAATATGTACAAATACAAACTCGATAACGAAATTACGAACCAAGAACTGATCAATTATTTGGCTTTGTACAAACCTCGTCAGCATTTCAAAACAGGTCAGTATCATAAATATAGCAATACGGGTTATGCGCTTTTGGCTTCGATAGTCGAAAAAGTATCAGGCGAAACGTTTTCAGAATTTATGCAAAAAAATATTTTTGAGGTAGTAGGTATGAAAGATACGTATCTGTACAGTGCCGACCGCCACCACAAAATGCTAAGAGATGAGGAAAATTTAGACGGAATTTTGGGCGACAAAGGCGTTTTTGCTACAGCCGAGGATTTATTTTTGTTTGATAAAGCCCTAAATACCCATAAATTAGTTTCTCAAAAAACCTTAGAAGAAGCCTACAGCGAGGGAAACGCTTTGAAAGACGAAAAATTTGGTTATGGTTACGGCTGGCGTTTGTACAAACCCGAATTTGGTGAAAATTTGATATTTCACAAAGGACTTTGGCAAGGCTCGAACCCCATGTTTATGCGTTATGTTTCTTGCAATCGGGTAATTATTTCCCTGCACGACAACAGCGGTTTTAACTCCTCTGCCATGCACAACCGCATTACCGAAATCATGAATGTTAGCGAAAACCTTTGTTTTGAGAGTTTTTAACCGTTCGAAACTTATTAAAACTTCGGCAATGGTCTTGACCTTGCCGATAGTTTGACGATTGGCAAGGTCTAAAGACCATTGCCAACGTTTTGCAAAGGTCATCATTTATGATTTCATTTTCGCTTTCACGTAAATCAATTTTTTGGTTTCAAAAAACTCCCCTTCAAAAATTTCCGAAAGTTCATGAATTTTGTATTTCAGTTTTGCCGCCTGAAACTCCGCCTCAATGTCGCCGCCTTTTAATAAAATCCAACCGTTGTCCCAAGTATTAAAATACTCCTGCGAAATCAGGTTTCGAGTCCATTCGTAAAGCGTAGGAAACTCGGCAACGGCACGACTCACGACAAACTCATAATCGTCATCAAGTTTTTCGACTCGGTTTTGCTCGCAAGTAACGTTTGGGAGTTCGAGTTTTTCGATAATATCCGCCACGACTTTTATTTTTTTGCCAATCGAATCGACCAAATGGAATTGGGCTTCGGGAAACATGATCGCCAAAGGAATCCCAGGAAAACCGCCGCCTGTACCCACATCAAGAATTTTGGTAAAACCCTTAAACTGAATAAGTTTGGCAATAGACAAGGAATGAAGCAAGTGTTTTTCTTCCAAATTCCCAATATCTTGGCGAGAAACAAGGTTAATTTTTTCGTTCCACTCCTCATAAAGCATCTTGAGTTTGGAGAATTGCTCTGTCTGCAAAGGCGTAAGTTTGGGAAAATAACGGCTAATGAGTTGCATAGTTTTTTATGTTTCAAGGAATATTTTTAAATTTTTCAGTATAACAGACTTAAAATTACTCGCCTAAAGTTTTGATAATTTGCTCAAAAAGAGAGGGATTTATCCGAAAATCTGCTTTCATTCGCAAATTTTCCAAATAAGGTTTTACGGTTTTAATCAAACCTGTTGTTTTAGCCTGTATCAAAATGCCAATAATGCCAACGATTTTTAGCCCATAACGTTCTGCTACTTTTCGCCCTAACTGCTCGTCTATCAACAAATAATCGGCTTTGAGTTCGAAAGCAAGCGAAATAGCTTCAGCTTCGCCTGCATCTAATTCCTTTAACAAAGCCTGTTTTAATTGATCAGATAAAGGCTTTTGTATGCTAATCCAATCTAACTTTTCCAAATATGCTTTTTGCGCAGGCAAAGCACAAAGTTCTGTATAAACTTCGTGTGGAATAATTATTTTTCCAAAAAGTTGAGGTAATAAATCCAATTCACCAATTTGCCATAAATTTGTGATGGGCGAAGTATCACTGACGACTATCATAAACTTATTCCCAAATTTTTGAGGTCTTGCTGTACATCTTCCATTTCGTAGTGAATATATACGTTGTGTTGGGCTAAGGCTTTTTGAAAACTAATATGGTCTAAACCACAAAAACGCTTGGCTTGTCCCATACTTAGTTTTTGTTTTTCATACAAATAAACGGCAATTTCGATAGCCAATTCTTGCGCAGTCATTTTTATGTCTTGCAAAATTTGTTGTGAAATAACTAATTCGGTGGTGATCATGGTTTTTCTTTTTATTTAATATACGAAAACAGACAAAAGAGGTAAGCACTTGTACAAAAAATAATTGTAGAACAGACTTTTTCTGTTTTTTATAATTCATTGATTATCAATCAACCACAGACTGAAGTCTGTGTTACAAATCTATAAAAACATTTGTACAAATGCTTATAATTAAATTTAAACCATATTCAAAAAATCCTCTTTTTGATCCATCACCAAACCTATCATTTGGCTTGTTTTTTTACGTCCATAAATCCCTGAAAATGTGATAGGTACATGGGTTTCGAGCAAAATTTCGGGGCTTGCCAATAAGGGTTTTCCCAAATCGAACATCTCGATTTTGTCTAATTCTGAAAAGTGCAAAATACGAATCGATTTGATTTCGGAAAGAGGAATTTCTGCCCGCCAAAGCAAACCCAAACGGTAGTACAAAATGCCATTTTCTACCCAAGAAGGTCGTTTGAAAATTGCCATTCCGTAGGCTACCAAAAATAACAAACCGTACAAACTAAGAGCCGAAAGCACCCAAGCCGCCACCATACTAAACCGCCCAACTAACAAATGAACGGCAAATAATTCGACAAGGCAAACCAATAAAAGCGTAATCCAAACGGCTTTAAAACCTGTATTTTGATAAATGGTAAATGTTTTTTGCCCTTCTTTTTGTTCCTTTTTTCCAACAAAAAACAAAAGTCCGTAGCGAATCAAAGCAATTTCGGTAGTTAAGATATGGCACAAAAAATTTACTTTTATGACTTCGTGCAGGCTTTTCTGCAAATTACCAATAAAATCGGGTTTTTCGGCAGAAAAAATACGATAAGCCCTAAGAATTTTGCGAATTTTTAGGGCTAAAAATAGCAAAAGAATTGCCTCGAAACCAATAAATAGGATTTCCATTACCAATTCATTTTTTTTCGCAATTCGACAATGTGTGCCGTATGATGTCTGCCATGCCAAGAGTACATACCTGTCATTTTTTCCAAACTATGCGTTCCTGTAGCAGGGTGTTGTAAAGTACGCTGAAAATCAGTCGTTTGCATCGAACGCAAGAGGCGAACCCAACGCTGGTGAAGGCTCGAAACAAGGTTGAGGGAAATTTCTACTTTTTCATTTCGGGCATCGTCGAGTTCCGCCCAAAGCTGTTCTTCGTAGGCTTTGATAAGCGGATTTTCTTCGGTCATTGCCCAACGGAAGCGAATATAGGCGTTCATGTGGCTATCCGCTACGTGATGCACAACCTGCCGCAGAGTCCAACCTTCGGGGCGGTAAGGCGTGTCGAGTTGCGTTTCGCTAAGTCCTTTAGTGGCTTTTTCCAATAATTCGGGCAGGTTTTCGATGTCCTGAATCCACGAAGCCAAAAGCGTAGGGCTAAATTGCAAGGGATTAAATTTGCCAATCGGGTAACGAAGTTTTTCGAGTTCCATAGAAATTGAGGGGTTTTAGGCGGATTAAGGAGTTTTATTCAATATTAGGAATAAAAATATTGACTTTTTGCAATTCTTCTCGAATAGTTTGGTAAGAATCGATAATATTTTCAGCTTCGGCTTGTTTCAAAATAATTTTCATTTTTGGCGGTTCATAAATTGTGAAAACGCTTGATAATTTTGCAGAATTTCGGTTTTTGAGGCATTAATAAACGAAAAATGGTATTGGGCGAGCAAATCCATAAAACCTTGATACGAAATACCAAGCCAAGCCGCCGCCTCACGCAAAGAAAAGTTGCCTCTCTGGTACTCGACAAGCACAAAGCTACGCCAAAAAAGGGTTTTTAATTCTTGCGGATCGGCATACCGTTCCGACAAATCGGGCGGAATAGGAATGGAAATGGTAGTCATATTGCTTTCTTGTTTCGTTTTTTACAAAGATAGGAACAAAAATCTGAAAAAACGAAAACTCGAAGGCTAATTATCCACTACCCAATCCTTAATGCCTCGAATATTACCGATCCAAGCCCGAATGGAATTGGGGAAGGTGTGTAACCAAGAATGACGGATTTCGTGGCGGGACATGAAAATGCTACTTTTCGCTTAAAGTAACAAAAGGAACACTTATTATGATCTTTTGCCCTAACTGAAGATTGCCAAAATCTAATTCAGGATTTAATTCTTTTATCCTTTTTTGATCTATCTTGTCGATCTGTTTGTGTTCTTTAAGTAATTTGCCATAAGTCTTATTGTAGTAAGATTGCACAGAACTAATACCTTCCCCGCTTTGAAGAGTGTAATATTCATTTTTAAAATTCAATTTTTCTTTTTTCTGCTGTTCTTTAGATTTGTCTTTAGTTTTGCTACTTTCTTCTGCCTTTTTATCTTTTTGTTTTGCATTTTGATTAGCCTGAATTAACTTTCTATTCAAACTATCCGCTTTGAGTTTTTCAAGTGCAAGAGCAATACTATCACGTCTACTTTTTTCTAAAATGCGCTCATTTTCTTTCCTCCAATCATCTTTAGTCATTCTGTGTTCATTCAAATAATTATCAATTTTAGGCATAATTATAATGCCAAAGACTAAACCCACGATTAGTAGCGAAAAAGTAATTACTATGGTTTTTTTATTATTTCTGATCCATTTAGGCATAATAACCTTTTTTGCATTCTTTTTATCTTTTTCTTTATCTCCAAGACCATTAGGATTTTCTTGTTGTTGTCCAAATATATCATAAGTTTTGACAGTTTCCTTTATTTCTTCTTTTCCTTCAGAAACAATTACTTCCTCTTTTTTATCTACAACAACAGGCGGAATAACGGGCTGTGGTTGTTCTATTTTTTGCGGGGTTTCTGTTTTTGGAATTTCCGTCCTTTTGGGATCAGTAGAAAATACAAAACAATCGATAAGGCTTTTTTTCCCTCGTGAAAACTGTTGTGTTTTTATGCCACTCGAAAGATAAATCGTGTCATATTCATTATACGATTTTCCTTCCATGATTTCACTTAACAAAGTTTTGCCATTTTGCCCTTCAAATTGAACAAAAGCAGGTTTTTTGGAAGTTTTAAAGTTGGTGTTAGATGAGATAACAACTTCACTTAGCATTTTTATTAGTTTTCCGAGATGATCGGAAACAGGAATATCAAAATTCGCAATATGGGCATGAAAACGATTATTTTTGATCAGATTGTCCTTTACAACTGAAGCTAAAAGTCGTAAAGAATCTATTATATGCTCAACATTGGCTTGAACATCTAAAATAATTACGCTTCCATAGTAAGCCCCTTCACGATTTGAGTTTATTTCTTGGGCAAAACGATATAACGCAAAATAATACAACGGTTTTCCATTGATCATTTTGCGTTTGATCATCAATAACTCTTCGTTCGGTACTGTTGTAACATACCGATTTTTGAGATCAATTTCATGACTCAAATTATTTTTTACCAAATCGTATAAATCTTTATTACCTTTAGGATTAATTTCTATTCCTTGAGGTGTACCTATCAAAGCGTAAATTAGCATATTAAAACCAAGAAGTTGTATTTAACTTGTGACCTGTAAAATGTAAATAAATTTGTTCCCAAAGTTTTTCAGGATAATGTAAATTAGGCTCTCTAAACCAATCTATTTCCGTACCATCTTGCCCCCTAACAGGTGTAGCGTTACCTATTGAATATTTGCCAATGGAATGATTATATTTATTGTTCTTGTTTTTAAGAACACCAAATGTTTTATTCATATTAGCAGAAGCAAATTGTTCCGTAATATCAGTTCGATCATTCGATAGTTTTCTTGACATATCATGAGTGTCCCATTGCGATATTAACAAAACTCTCGTGGCACTATGCAAAGGAGGATTGTTAATAGAATCAACATATTTTAAAAATTTAAACACAACCTCGTCCTGCTCCCTTGCCTTTTTCCAAGGAGTTACTAAAACAAATAAAATTTTTCTTTTCTTACCATCAACGGCTAGTAAAACAGCCTCGATCATTTCGGGTAAGCGTCCAATTCCGTCCTTAGAAACTACTTTTTCCAAATCTTCCCCTGCAAATTCCAAAAAAGTAGTGTCTAATTGTGGTAATTTTTTCTTATTAGGGTTAAAA